>JBLIBC010000047.1:0-12716 GCA_047632015.1 Glaciecola sp. | reverse complement strand
TTTAAAGGTTTCTGTTTCAATCCTTATGGACAGCCCTGAATTACAAAAAGACATCTCTTTATCAAAGTACATCAGTGATTCGTTTGGACTGGCTACTCTAAAGGATATTTTGGCTGAACTGGCAAAGCCAGGTCGTGACCCACGTGAAAAATTAGAAGAATTTGAGTTTGCAAATGTTAACAGCATTCAAGAATTATCTAAAGGAATGATATTACCCGGGGTGGTAACCAACATCACTGCTTTTGGATGCTTTGTTGACGTAGGGGTTCATCAGGACGGCTTAGTCCACATATCTCAAATAACGAATAAGTTCATCAAAGATCCTAATGAAGTGGTGAAACTGAATCAGAAAATTCAGGTAAAAGTGACCGAAGTTGATGTGGCAAGAAAAAGAATCGGTTTGAGTATGAAGTCAGTTTGATTGACGTGACGGTGCTAACTGCCATTGAATGATTCAACTATATCATCCCCAGCTCAATTTGAGCTTCTTCACTCATCCTGGTTTGGTCCCAAGTAGGATCAAAAACAATCTCCAAGGACATTTCCTTGACTTGTTCAATACCTGACACCTTTTCTCGAACCTCAGCGGGCATGGACTCAGCCACTGGACAATTGGGAGAAGTTAAGGTCATGTCAATGTGGACGTTCCCTTCATCACTGATGTCAACAGTATAAATTAGTCCTAATTCGTATATATCAACCGGTATTTCAGGATCATAAATGGTTTTTATGATTTGAATTATCGTTTCTTCTAAAGCTTTCTTTTCTTGATGATCCATGGTAGTTATAGTTGTCATGTTGGCCGTTCAATTAATTTAGCTAAACGCCAAAGCGTAACTTTTCATTTTTTTCATCATTCCTACCAATCCATTAGAACGGTTGGGTGACAAATGTTCTTTTAACCCTATTTTATCAATGAAGGAAAAGTCGTTTTCGGCTATTTCCTTAGCAGATTGATTACTTAATATTTTCACTAATAAAGCAATGATTCCTTTACTTATAATAGCATCAGAATCGGCTGTAAAAACAACCTGTCCATCTTCGTGCTTAGCATTTAGCCATACCCTACTTTGACAGCCTTTAACAAGGTTTTCCTCAACCTTTTCTTCCTCGGGCATCACATCTAATTCCTTTCCCAAAGAAATAATGTACTCATACTTGTCCTCCCAGTCATCAAACAAGTCAAAATCTTCTAGTATTTCCTCCGATGCTGCTGCTATGCTCATCCTAACATCCTTAGTGCTCGCTTCAAGCTTTTAATAAAAAAATCAACCTCATCCATCGTGTTGTAAAATGCAAAACTAGCCCTCGCTGTTCCAGTAACACCCATCCTGTTCATGAGTGGTTCTGTACAATGATGTCCAGTTCTGATAGCAATTCCCATTTGGTCCAAAAGTGTTCCGATGTCATAATGGTGAATTGATTCATGTACAAAAGACAACACTCCTGCTTTGTTTTTTGCTTCCCCAACCACACGTATTCCGTCTATCTCTTTTATTTGATCAGTAGCGTGCTTAAGTAATTCAGCTTCGTGTTTACTTACTACTTTCCAATCAATTTTTTCAAGGTAATCTACAAGTCCTCCCATCACAACTCCTCCAGCAATGTTTGGAGTACCCGCTTCAAATTTATGGGGTAAATCGTTGTAAGTCGTTTTTTCAAAAGTCACGGTTTTAATCATGTCTCCTCCTCCTTGATAAGGTGGCAACTTATTTAACCATTCCTTTTTTCCGTATAAAATTCCAACCCCTGTTGGTCCGTACATTTTGTGTGCTGAAAAAGCATAAAAGTCGGCGTCTAAATCCTGCACATCCACCTTCATGTGAGGCACACTTTGAGCACCATCAATTAATACTGGCGTACCATTTTTATGCGCCAATTCAATAATTTCCTTCACTGGATTAATGCTTCCTAAAGTATTTGAAACATGGGTAATGGCTACTAATTTTGTTTTGTCATTCAACAATTCACGGTAGTTGTCCATTAACAATTCCCCTTCATCTGAAATTGGAATTACTTTTAAAACAGCACCCGAATGTTCACAAGCCATTTGCCAAGGAACAATGTTAGAATGATGCTCCATTGCGGAAATCATCACCTCATCACCAGCTTTTAGGACGCCCCTTGAAAACCCATTGGCTACCAAATTAATCCCGTCCGTTGTTCCTTTAGTAAATATGATTTCTTCCTCGAACTCAGCGTTCAAATAATTTTGTAATTTTTTTCTTGCCTCCTCGTACTTTGAAGTAGCCTCCTGACTTAAAGTGTGAACTCCTCTGTGGATGTTAGCGTTTAATTTGGTGTAATAATGCTCTAGTTGATCCAGGACTATTTGCGGCTTTTGAGCTGTTGCGCCATTGTCAAAATAGACCAAGTCTTTTCCATTCACTTGCTGTTGCAAGAGTGGAAAATCCGCCCTTAATTTTTGAATGTACGACATGTTTTTACTCCGCTAAACTTGAAAAATTCTTATGTATTAAACTTTCCACATACTCCCTTACAGGCTCCAATTGAATGTTGTTCAACACCTCACCTGCAAACGCTTCCATCAACACTTTTTTAGCTGCGGACTCCTTAATTCCACGGGAACGCAAATAAAACAAAGCCTCTTTGTCAAATTGACCAATGGTACAACCATGGCTACACTTAACATCGTCAGCATATATTTCCAATTGTGGTTTTGCGTATATTTTTCCATCATCCGATTGCAAAATATTAGCATTTCGTTGAAAAGCATTCGTTTTTTGAGCCGCTTTTCTAACCATTATTTTACCATTGAATACGTTTACAGCATTATCATTCACTACCGACTTATAAAACTCGTTAGAATCACAATTTGGCGCTACATGATCAACATATGTTTGGTTGTCTACATGCATGTCTCCATTCACGCAAACCATACCGTATAAATTTCCCTCTGCTCCTGTTCCTTCCAAAGTAATACTCAGGTTGTTTCTTATTATTTTTCCTCCAACTGGAATTGTATTAATAGTAAACTTTGCGTCTTTTGATACAAGTGCTTGCTCAAAAGACACGTTGAAGGCAGTACTGTGTTCGTTTTGAATTTTATCCAAATTAACGTCAGCACCTTCACCGACAAAAACTTCTGTTACTGCATTTGTAAAAGAGTTTTCTGCACTTAAAGTTTCATAACTTGTCACCACATTAACTGATGAATTCGCCTCAGCTACCACTAAATTTCTTGGTTGTGAACTTACAAATTCACCCTCCGTTAAGTGTAAAATATGAATAGGAGTCTCCACCTTAACATCATTACTTACATGTACAAAACCTCCATCTTGCGAATAAGCAGCATTGATGTTACTAAAAAATAAATCAGGATTATTAGCTACCACACCCATGTACGGTTCTACTAATTTAATGTGATCCTTTTTTGCTTCGTTCAAACTTTTAACAATAAGTCCTTTTTGTAATTCCTCGGGCACAGCCGATAAATGAGCCTGATAAAATCCATTCACAAAAACCAGTGTAAGTGCATTCAATCCCGGAATCATGTGTTCCTTAACTTGGACCAAAGAGATGTTAATTGGACTTTGCGGACGGAATTCGCTTTTAGCAATATCCCTTACTGAAGTATATTTCCAATCTTCGTGTTTTTTGGTTGGAAAGTCTTGTTCTTTTAGCCTTTCCGACCCCCGCTCTCTTAACTTGATAAATGTTTTCGCTTCATGAGAAAAGTCTTGCCCTTCCATGTTTAACAAAAACTTGTCTTTATCGTTTAGTACTAATGTTGCCATAGCTGTTATGTTTTTCTATTAAGCTTCTATGGTTTCAACTTCGTTGATGATCCAATCGTAACCTTTTTCCTCCAACTCTAAAGCCAACGACTTATCTCCAGTTTTTACAATTCTTCCGTCGTATAATACATGAACAAAATCAGGTACTATGTAATCCAATAGTCTTTGATAATGTGTCACGATCACAAATGCATTGTCTGCCGTTTTCAATTCATTTACCCCTTTAGCAACTACTCTTAACGCATCAATGTCTAAACCTGAATCCGTTTCGTCCAAAATCCCCAATTGAGGATTCAACATCGCCATTTGAAAAATTTCATTTCGTTTTTTCTCTCCTCCTGAAAATCCTTCGTTTACTGAACGGTTAGCAAGCTTACCATCTAATTCAACCAATTTTTGGTTGGTCTTTAGTAATTTCATGAAATCCTTGGTTGCTAACTTTTCC
Source organism: Glaciecola sp. (assembly GCA_047632015.1). Lineage (GTDB taxonomy): Bacteria > Bacteroidota > Bacteroidia > Flavobacteriales_C > JBLIAZ01. The sequence goes on along the minus strand of JBLIBC010000047.1, from coordinate 8,513 downwards.
TCACCTCTGTACTCGCGCACTTCGTTCACAGCCGTTTTAATGAAGTTAATGTTACTCACCCCTGGAATTTCTACAGGGTATTGAAAAGCTAAAAATACGCCCTCTCCTGCTCTTTCTTCGGGAGCTAAATCAAGTAAGTCCTTACCGTTGTATTTAGCGCTTCCTCCTGTCACTTCATATTCCTCTCTTCCTGCTAATACAGACGCCAATGTGCTTTTACCTGAACCATTTGGCCCCATGATAGCATGAACTTCTCCAGCTTTCACCTCCAAGTTCAAACCTTTCAGAATTGCTTTCCCGTTAATCTCCGCTTTTAATCCTTTTATACTTAACATATTATATTTTTTCTTTTAACACTATCAGTAACTCTTTCTCTACTCCCCACTTCAGCTCCCCTTGTGACGGGAAGGGCTAATTATCCAACTGAGCCTTCAAGGCTTATTTCTAATAATTTTCTTGCTTCCACGGCAAACTCCATAGGAAGGTTATCCATCACATTTTTACAAAAACCATTGACAATTAAACCAATGGCCTTGTCTGTTTTTATTCCTCTTTGATTGCAATAAAACAATTGATCCTCGCCAATTTTTGAGGTAGTAGCCTCGTGTTCCAGCTGCGCGCTTGAATTTTGACATTCAATGTATGGGAAAGTATGTGCACCGCACTTATCTCCTATCAACAAAGAATCACATTGTGAAAAGTTCCTTGCGTTAGTAGCCCCTTTAGAAATTTTCACCAATCCTCGATAAGAGTTTTGACTTTTACCTGCTGAAATACCTTTTGAAACAATCGTACTCTTGGTGTTTTTACCAATATGAATCATTTTTGTTCCCGTGTCAGCTTGTTGACGGTTATTGGTAACAGCTACACTAAAAAACTCACCCACACTTCCATCTCCTTTTAAAATACAAGATGGATATTTCCATGTCACAGCTGAACCTGTTTCAACTTGTGTCCAAGATATTTTACTGTTTACCCCTGCACAAATCCCTCTTTTTGTTACAAAATTGAAAATTCCACCTTTCCCCTTTTTATCTCCCGGATACCAGTTTTGTACAGTGGAATATTTTACCTCTGCATTGTCCATGGCAATAATCTCTACCACTGCAGCATGCAATTGGTTTTCATCACGTTGTGGTGCAGTGCACCCTTCTAAATAACTAACGTAAGAGTTATCGTCCGCTATAATCAAGGTTCTTTCGAATTGTCCTGTGTTAGCTTCGTTAATTCTGAAATACGTAGATAATTCCATTGGGCATCTTGTTCCTTTTGGAATATAACAAAATGACCCATCAGAAAACACTGCTGAGTTCAAGGCTGAATAATAATTGTCGGCCTGTGGAACCACTGAACCTAAATGCTTTTTAACTAATTCTGGATGATTTTGAACAGCCTCACTGAAAGAACAAAATATTACTCCAAGCTCGGCTAATTTTTTTGTGAAGGTTGTTTTTACCGAAACGGAATCCATTACAATGTCCACAGCCACACCGGTCATCAATTTTTGTTCATCAATAGGAACACCTAATTTTTTGAAAGTGGCCAGTAATTCAGGATCCACCTCATCTAAGCTATCCAATACCTTTTTTGGTTTTGGAGCAGCATAATATATGATGTCTTGAAAATCTATTTTTGGATAATTTACTTTTGCCCAATCAGGCTCATCTAATGTCTTCCACAATTCAAAGGCTTTTAACCTCCATTCTAATAACCATTCTGGCTCGTTCTTTTTGGATGAAATTAACCTCACTGTACTTTCATCAAGCCCCTTTGGAGCTAACTCACTTTCAATATCAGTAGACCAACCGTACTTATACTCTCCGGTGGTGGCGTCTTCTATAATTTTATCTTCTTTTGACATTCAATTTTTGCTTTGAAATTACCGACCCTTTATACAGCGAAACTTTCACCACAACCACATGTTCGAGACGCATTTGGATTCACAAAACTAAATCCTTTTCCATTTAGCCCCCCTTGAAAGTCCAACGTTGTTCCAACCAAGTACAACATGCTTTTTTTCTCCACAACCACTTTTACTCCGTTGTCTTCAAAAACTTTATCGTTCTCTTTTAATTCTGTATCAAAATCCAATTCGTACGATAATCCTGAACATCCGCCACTTTTCACACCCACCCTTATAAAACTATCCGCTGGATAACCGGTTGTACCAATTAAACTAAGGACCTGATTTTTAGCATTTTCACTTACTGATATCATAGCTTATATTAATTTAGATTAATTCTAAATAAGAACAAAAATACCTAAAATATGGTATTCCCACAACTTATTGACAGGCTAATTGACATATCAATTCATTGATTAAATCTATTCGACGATTGTACACTTTTTCCCATCAAAGTGAATGAGGTCTCCTACATGCAATTTCCGTCTTTTTCTAAGCTCTTCCTCTTTGTTAACATGGACTTGTCCTGCCCCAATAACACTGTTGGCCTGACCTCCGGATTCTACCCATGAAATGTACTTGATTACCCTGTTAAGTTCAATGTACTCTTTTCCGTCTATGCTGAATTCCGTCATTTTTTATTTGATTATTTTTTGCCGCACAAAGCTAAACAAAATGAAAAGCTCTGACTGTTAAATTAAAATTTAACGCAAGTTAAACTTGCTGCCTCTGGCATTACTTTTTTTTGTATGTTTACTTCTTCAAAATGAAAATCAAATCCATATTCCTTTTTTTAGCGTTATCCTTAGGTGTTCAGGCATTTGTATTTGCTAAAAAAGAAATTTTTTACACCAAGACCGTAGAAGATTGCGAAGAACGTTGGGTTATTTGTCCTCAGTTAGCTGATGGGAGTTACCAATTTGGATTTGTATTTGACGTTGGTGATGGTCTTACTTTCAGGATGGAGGGTGCGTTCATCATTAAAAACGACACCATTTTTAAAAGAGTATATGGTAAAAAAATTGATCCTCGTCCAAATTTAAATGGATCGACGAATTTAGTAGCATTGGTTCCATATGACAGGTTTGAGGACTTAAAAATAAGTGTTTTCCCAAATTGGTATGAGAGCGTGGACACTGTTAATAACAAAAAGGTCAAAAATGTTTTTGAATTGTACACTGAAGGATATGTCCACAGCAGACGAGGAGAATACATGAAAGCAAAAGTACCTTTAGAGCAAGCTTACACTTTAAATCCTGACTACAAAAATTTAAGGTTTCAACTTGCAAAAGTGTACAATGCATTAAAGATGTATAAAGAAGCAATTCCTGTACTTCAACGTGCTATCAAACTTCAACCAAAACATTACGTCTTATATGAGCAACTGTCTCATGCACAACTACAAATTGGAAAAGTACCCGAAGCGGAAAAATCAGCTGGTCAAGGTATAAAGAGGTGTAAAATTAACCCTCCCCGATGTCAAATGGCATTGAGCTTAGCCTTTTATTTTTTCGACAAAAAGAACAAACGAAAGCTTGAAAAATGGCTTCGTGAAGCTCGTAAGTACGCTCAAGATGGTGGTCGGGAAGCCAAACAAATTGGTGAAATGCTGGAGGAATCCTACCACTGGGTTAGTCATTGATTACAATGTAACTTAACGGAATAAACCCAAAAACGCCAAGGCACGTTTTTCATGCCAATAAATCCCACCTAATAAATTACTTGAAACAAACCCCACGTGCCCTCCTTTTTTTGGAGTTTCTAAGTGAAAATATTTATTGGCTTCTGCTTCCTTAAAAGGAAAACAGGATGGCGTTAAAAAAGGATCATCCTGAGCATTTATTAGTAAAGTTGGAATTTTAATATTGAATAAAAACTGAATTGAACTTGATTGTGTCCAGTAATCTTTAGCGTCTTTGAATCCATGAGCTGGTGCTGTAACTTCATTATCAAAATCCTTAAAAGTGTTAGCTTTTAACGCTGCTTTCAAATTGATGATGTGATTAGGGTGGGCTTTGCATTTTGCCTTTACTTTTTTCCGTAAACTTCGTAAAAAAGCAATCATGTACACTTTGTTGTACCACTTTTCAAGTTGTACCGCACAACCTTCTAAATCACAAGGAGCAGATATTGCAACAGCTGCTGTTACTAGGGTTTTTGTAGAGGAGTTATCCCCCAAATACTTCAACATCACATTGGCGCCCAGGCTGTAACTTACCAATAAAATACCATCGTAATTATGTGCGCTTTTTAAATGCTCAACCACCAAATCCACATCTTCCGTTTGGCCACTGTGATAAGACCCAAAACTTTTATTCTCCTCGCCACTGCATCCTCTAAAATTCAGCACCACTCCATCCCAACCCTTTGCATTACATGCCTTTATCATTCCTTTGACATAACCGCTTTTTGAGTTACCCTCTAGGCCGTGAATAATTAACACCACTGTATTACTTCCCACTTTTGAAAAATCTAGATCAACAAAATCACCGTCTTTAGTGGCTAATCTTTCCCGATCGTATCCTATTTTTGGAATCCTCAACAAGGCATGAACAATGGTATTAACATGCCTATTCCAGTACAAAAACGGTGGTTGATAAGAGGATGTTTTAATAATTGGCATCAGGTAAAATTATGTCAAGGTACTTAAGCCAAGCATTGAATCGTACTTGATGTTCAGTATCTTACTTTGAACAAGTGGTACCTTTGAGCCTTTGAGTTTTTTCTTCACGGATTCACCTTCTTTTTCATCAAAAAACAAAATGAGTGAAGCAATTCCAGTATTTCCTTTCATGAAAAACAAATAGTTAGCTGGAGCGGATGGCCTTTCAGGAATGACAACCAATACCTTTTCCACTTCCTTTAAATCCAAAGTGTGTTTTTGAATAGCGTTTTCGAACATTTTAATTTTGTAAAACGGTCTTGTAATAGTAAGCTTGTGATCTTTTGAAAACGATAAAACCGAGTAACTTAAAAAGCTCGGTTTTAACATTAAATATCCTAGAATTGCAAGTACAATAAAGGCTATTAAATCAGGAAATAATTGGTATTCCAGATACAATTGGTAGCCAAAATGTAGAACACCGAGGGCTATCACCAGCAAAAAAAACACGCTTACAACCGCTCCTGTTTTTCCAAACTTTAATTCCATGTGGTGAAATTAACGATTGTGACTTAAGTTATGTTACAATACGTGCCTGATTTGAAACCTAAAAATACTTGCCCAACGAAAACTGTAAATACCCATCATTTCTTAACAGGTAAATGAATTCAGAAGGATCGATGTTATTGAAACCAGAAACATCAATGCTTGCTTTCCAGGATTCTCCAATCCTTCGATTAGCCTTTGCAAAATACCTGACGGTACCATTCTCTCTGTCCAAAATAAATCCTCCTAAAGTAACAATGAGGGACAGACGCTAATTGTGTCCTCATTCTTGTTATCCTTTTCAAATTCTTATTCCAAGAATAGAAAAAAAAAGGGGACAGATTATATGTTTTTTCTCTGCTAGAGCACTTGGGGCAAATTCAAAATCAATGGCTGATCTTTGGATTGAAACGGCAAAAAAACACGGAGCTCAACAATAGTAATTGAAGCAAGTCTATTTAAAAAGTGGTTAGTATCTCCAATACTTCAGCAAAATTAGGACGAGACTTGACATCTGCACTAAGGCATGTCGTTATTAAATTTTGCCATTTACCTTCGCGCTCTTCAGCGTATACGCCATTGAGTTCACTTTTTTCCTTCACTAAAGTAAATACGTCTTCAAGCAAGCAGCCAAAAGCTCTTATTTCAACTCGTTCAATGCTATGAGCTAGTTCTTTGTTCACATCATACATGGAAGCGGCTCCAAAGTCACCTAAAAGGCAGTCCGCTGTCTCATTAATCATGATGTTGTGAGCATAAAGATCCCCATGATTAATCCCTTTCGCATGTAATTGAACGCAAACAGAAGCAATACTCGTTGCAATTCGTAGCAGTTGCGAATCTGAAAACATTGCACCTTCGCTAAAAGTATCCCGAGTACAAGAGTCTAAGCTAGGTGGATTCCCTAAATTCAAGTAGTTTTTTGAGATCAATTTCATGATGAGTCCACTTTTTAACTCAGGGTGATTTTTAATTTTCCCCAGGACTTGCACCAAATTATCATGTTGACCAGCCGCGATAGAAATTTCCATTTCATCATCAGGTAACCCATCACTCGTCACCGTCCCTTTAAATACCTTAATGGCTATTTCCTCATTTTTAGTTTTCCATGTTGCTTTTGAAATTACACCCGAAGCTCCCTCTCCTAATAAGTCCTCCACAGAGAAATCATTCCAATCATAACTTGCTAAATCCGAAATTGTGGCTGCTTTGCGAGCTGCTGGATTTCCATTAAATGCTACCCAAGATAGTTTTGGCAACTCTACTAACCAACTAGGAATTGAAATTAATTGATTTGCAGAAACTCGCAACAACTCAAGGTTACGACAGTTACTCATTTCAATTGGCAACTCCTTTAATAAGTTACCTGCTAACGCACACTTTTGAAGCAGATGACAGGCTCCTATACTTTTGGGTAGTTGCTTAATCTTATTGTTGGTCAAAACCAACCATCGTAGTTTTTTTGGAAATGAATTTTCAGGAACAAAATCAATGACATTTGATTTAAACCCAATCATAGTCAAAGACGGGAGCGATGCTAATATTCTGGGGAAAGTTTTAAAATTATTATTCGCAAAAAAAATAATCTTCAAGTTTTTCAACATGGATATACCCTTTGGCAATTCACTTAACTGATTGTCAGATAAATCCAAAACCTCCAATGTTTCCTTCAATTCTAAAATCTCTTCAGGAAATTCTGTCAATCCACAGGACATTTTCAACCTGGTTAAACCTATTAAACTTCCCGATTTTAAACTTGCTAGCGTATGTGACATCTTCTTATTTATATGACGGTAAATATAACCATTATTGACTTTTGGAAATCAGGGATGGGTGCTGATTAAGCATTGTTGTCGCCCTAAGTAATTAATTTCTTAAAATGATTCCTGCAAGGGTCGTAGTCTTTCCCGTTTCTTCGTTAGTTAATACCGGGAAATAGATTCCTTCGGAAAGAAGACTTAAGTCAAGATTAACTGAATTTGATTTTAATATTTGGTCAATAACAACCTGACCAGTTACGTCGTAAATTCTTAACGTTAAACCATTTACATTCAATTCATTTATTTGTAAAGTGATTTTTCCAAAACTAGGGTTCGGGAATATCTTTACCACGTGTTCAGCGTCTTTTACTTTCGTTGTTAATAATGGACCGCAAGGTTTCAAACCAAGTGGAATTGGAAAACTGCTTCTATGAAGGTTAATTCCTGTCGTAGTTAGCACTAAAATGTCTTTTTGTGGACCTGCATCAATGGAGGATAATTGAAAAAATATTCCCTCCCATGATACTGGAGCGGTAGCTATTGTAGCAGTAAGCTGCCACTTACCTAAATTGTCATGTTTATAGTAATTTAAAGAATCATTGTCAGACAAAATTAATTCCGTTTCGCAATCGTGATCAAAATCAAAAGCATTGATAGATGTCATGGTGTCATTTGAAGGATAAAAATAATTAGCGACCGTATCTTTTGAAATGGTATTATATAAACCATCTTGATAAGCAATAATAGCCTCGCCGTACAAGTGATCAGTATTCCCGTCGCTATCCATATCAATAAAGCGGTAAGTAAATCCATATCTGTTTGGGGAAGGGATGACACTGAATTTATTTCCAACTATATCATACCATGATTCACCTCCCCAATAATTAGCATCCTGCATAACACATTCAAGCTGACCATCGTTGTCTATGTCTGTCAGTCTTGGTTCTTGTGAAGGAAAGCCTCGTACCCCATATGCATATATAGAATCAGAAGAAGTAAAATTCATGTTACCATCATTTGTTAAAAGGTGTAAATATCCTGCACCATTTGTAGAAATGGTGACAAGATCAACATCTCCATCACCGTCAATATCTGCCATCTCTTTTGGAAAAACCATGTGTGATGGTATGGCTACCGATATAAAACTAAATTGCCCTTGCCCTTGGTACGATAAAATATTATTTCCAATTAACATTTCTGGATATCCATTTTTATTGAGATCTCCATGTGGATACGCATCACGATATGCACCATACCTCAAGCCAGGGTTATCGTATCCTTGTGGAGGAGTAATTAAAACAGCGGTATTGTACCCGCCTTGCTGGTTGTTTTCATAATAACTTAAATTGGTGCCATTACTTGTAAGTACATCCTCATAACCATCTTGATTGATATCCAGTACCATGAAATCCGTAATATCTGACTCAGTAATAACTTCATAACCGGTACCAAAACTGGCCATAACAGATGAAGAAATTACCAATGTAGCTGAAAGGAAAAGTGTTTTAATTGTCATTTTAAAAGTTTTTTAATTAAATGTTAGGACTAATAACATGTTTCAATATTTATTACAACACGAAAAAAGCAGCAAGTAAAATGATTTTTTTATGTTGTACAGTTCAGTTAATTATGCTCTTGCTATCAACTAGATGCAAAATTACTAAATGGTTGCATTTTATTATAAAATACTTTTATAAAGTGC
>JBLIBC010000046.1:0-12775 GCA_047632015.1 Glaciecola sp. | reverse complement strand
TAGTTTGTGTCGAGGGTGGAAATGATTTTCAAATTAAAACGGGACAGTTGGCTCCAGGGTTGTACTTTGTTAAAATGATGGACATAGAGGGTAGGGAAGTAGGAACAAAACGTTTTAGTAAGAAATAGAATTTTATCAGGTTTAAAAGATGAAACGAGACAAAATAAAACTTATGTTAAGATTTAAATTTATATTCATTTTAATGTTTGCAGGGTATGGATATACATATGCCGTCGCAGCACCTGCATGTAATTTTGGAGGGTTTTCGGCACCTGCTGCAGGATATAGTAATTACGTTACAAACCTTACAATTACATCAGGTGGTATTAATAAAACAACAACCGGAAGTGCTGGATACAGGAATTACACTACTACCGTAGGAGCTGTAAGTAGGACTTTAACGTATGCTGTTTCGGTTTCGTACAGTAACAGTGCGTGGACAACTTATACTGCAATGCACGTGGATTGGAATGATGATGGTGATTTTCTTGATGCTAATGAAGCTGTTAGTGGCTCGAAAACAAATACAGCAGGTACAACTGGAACGCATAATTTCAACATGACAGTCCCCTCTGGTGCTTCCCTAACAAATGTACGAATAAGAGTATACAACTCATCAGGTGTTGTAGGAGCTTGTGTGTATTCGTATGGTGAAGCGGAAGATTATGAACTTACTGTTTCGCTTGCAGGTTCAGCACCAACGTTAAGCACTACTGCAATTTCATCGATTACGTGCAGTACTGCTTCAAGTGGAGGTTATACGATAAGTGATAATGGGTCTTCGATAACGGCTAAAGGTGTATGTTGGAATACGTCTACTAATCCAACGATATCAAACAGTAAAACCTCCAACGGGACTGGCACAGCAAATTACAGCTCTTCAATAACGGGATTATCACAAAACACACCCTATTATGTTAGGTCATATGCAACCAACGGTCTTGGAACTTCATACGGATTGAATGTACCATTTACTACTGTTGCAAACCGAACAGTAGGATCAGCATCCAGTACAGAAACAGTATGTATAAGTTCAGCGATGACGAATATCACACATCCTACTACTGGAGTAACAGCTGTAGGATCGTCAAGTGGTTTACCACCAGGGGTTAATGCATCTTATTCAGGTAATGTGATTACTCTAAGCGGAACACCTACAGCAAGCGGAGCATATGCGTACACCATTACTCCCACAAGTTTATGTGGTTCTGCTACAGCGACAGGAACTATTACTGTTGATCCAGCTTCTGTTGGTGGATCCGTGACAACTGCTGCAGCTGTTTGTTCAGGTTCGAATGGTGCAACATTAACCCTAGCTGGTCATACAGGAAGTGTTACCAAGTGGCAATATTCAACTGATAACTGGACCACTCCTGTTGATATTGTTAATACAACTACTACTCAAGCATACAGCAATTTAACTGCTGCTACTAAATATCGGGCAATGATTACAAGTGGTACATGTGCTGCATCAAATTCAGGCGATGTGGCAATAACTGTAGATGCAGTGTCTGTTGGAGGGTCAATAAGTACTGATGCTACTGTTTGTTCGGGTTCTAATGGTGCGACCTTAACTTTGTCTGGTCACACTGGAAGTATTACAAAATGGCAATATTCAACAGATAATTGGACTACGCCTGTGGACATTGTTAATACATCTACAACTAATGCTTATTCCAATATTACGGCTGATACTAAATACAGAGCTGTAATTACGAACGGAACTTGTGCTGCGGCAAATTCTTCAGAAGCAACAATAACGGTTGACGCAGTACCTGTTGGTGGATCAATAAGTGCCGATGCTTCAGTTTGTTCAGGATCAAATGGAGCAACTTTAACCTTATCTGGGCATTCTGGAACAATTACAAGATGGGAAAGCTCTACTGACAATTGGACTTCATCTACTAATATCACTAACTCTTCTACTACGGAAGCATATAGTAATTTAACTGCTACTACAAAATACAAAGTGGTAATGTCTAATGGGGTATGTGCTGATGTAGATGCTACTGAAGCAACTATTACCGTTGACGTAGCTTCCGTAGGAGGATCTATTAGTGCGGATGCTACAGTTTGTTCAGGATCTAATTCAGGTACCTTAACCTTGTCAGGACATACTGGAAGCATTACAAATTGGGAAAGCTCAACAGACAGTTGGACGACTACTACAAACATAGTTAACACAAGTACGACACAAGCGTATACCAATATAACAGCTACTACAAAATACAGGGCTGTAGTAACTAGTGGGTCTTGTGCTGCTGCAAACTCAAGTGAAGTTACCGTTACCGTTGACGCTGCAGTGGTTGGCGGATCAATTAGTGCGGACGCAAGTGTTTGTGTAACTTCAAATGGTGCCACATTAACTTTGTCTGGTCATGCTACTACGATTACAAAATGGCAATCGTCCACAGATAATTGGACTACACCAGTTGATATTGTTAATACAAGTACAACACAGGCTTACTTAAATTTAGCCGCTACTACTAAGTACAGAGCAGTTGTAGCGAGTGGGGTTTGTGGATCTGCTAACTCGTCTGTTGCTACTATTACTGTTGATGCTGCCGTTGTTGGTGGGTCACTCAGTACGGATGCTACTTTTTGTTCAGGATCAAATGGTGCCACATTAACTTTGTCAGGACATTCTGGAACTATTTCAAAATGGCAATCTTCCACGGATAATTGGACCACACCTGCTGATATAGTTAATGCAACTACTACTCAAACGTATTCCAACTTGACTGCTACTACTAAATACAGAGCAGTAATGACAAGCGGGGGTTGCGGTACAGCAAATTCAAGTGAAGCTACCATAACCGTGGATGAGGTACCTGTTGGTGGGTCGATTAGTTCAGACGCTAGTGTTTGTTCAGGTTCAAATTCAGCTACTTTGACCTTATCAGGCCACTCAGGAACTATTTCAAAATGGCAATCTTCCACGGACAGTTGGACTACACCAGTTGATATTGTAAATGCAACAACCACTCAAGTGTATACTAATTTAACTGCTACTACAAAATACAGGGTAGTATTGTCTAATGGAGTTTGTTCTGATGTGAATGCAACGGAAGCTACCATTACGGTTGATCCAACTACGGTGGCTGGAACTGTAAGTGCGGACGCTAGTTATTGTTCGACTACTAATTCAGGTACACTTACTCTTAGCGGGAACACAGGAAGTATAGTGCGATGGGAGAGCAGTACTGATAATTGGACTTCAACAACTACAATAGCTAATACGACTAGTTCTCAAGCCTACAGCAACTTGACAGTAACGACTAAATACAGAGCTGTAGTTTTATCAGGAAGTTGTTCGTCAGCTAATTCTGTTGAAGCTACTATTACGATTAGCGACCCACTAACTCCTGGTACAATTTCGTTTTAGGTCTTTAGGGTAATTTCAATTATACTTTTAGTTAGTTACGTCCTGTTGGACAGACGTGTTTTGAATTGACACGACCTTTTTTTCTTTTGCATAAAATATAAATGTCAGCAGTAATAATGTAAATGGGACAGCTGATCCCGTATATCCTCCGTCTCCAGTATTTAAATGAGCTACCATAGCTGTGATTAGTTCAATAGCAATCCGTAAGAATGTTAATGATTTTATCCGGTTGCCATTTCCCGGTTGTACTTCCGTTGGTATGCTTTAGGTGACAATCCGGAGTACTTTCGGAAGGTGGTTCTAAATGCTTTGTCATCATTGTATCCAATGTCGTACATTACCTCAAGAATAGTTTTTGTAGTGGATTCCAGTTTCTTTTTTGCTGCCTCAATTTTTACCCGTTGAATGTATTCTAAAGGGGTGTTAGCGGTAGCTTTCTTGAATCGTCGTAAAAAACTTCGCCCATTTAAATTGGCTATTTGTGCAATTTCGTCAACATTCAATTTGTGGTGGTAGTTGTTTTCGATGTAATCTTGAGCGCTTTTAATTGGCTCGTCTGAATGGTCTTTTTGTCCACTAAAAATAATGAACTCGTTTTGACTTAACCTGTCAAATTCTATTTCGCAAACTTTGGAACACCATATGGCGGTTTCTCGTCCAAAATATCGTTCAATTAAATAAAGTGTGAAGTTTAAAATAGAATAGGCTCCGCCACTTGAGTAGATACCATTGTCTTCACAAAAGATGTTTTCTGGTTTAAGATTTACTTCAGGGTATTTACGCTGAAACAGTTCGTGAGCTGTCCAATGTGTAGCGCAAGATTTCCCATTAAGCAAACCAGTTTCCGCCAATAGAAACGCTCCTCTGCATAAACTTGCAAGCTCCGAATCTTTTTCAATGCGTTGTTTTTTTATCCAATTTACAAAACCCAAGTTGTTTTGAATTTCCTTTTCAATATCACCACTTATTGGGGATATGATAATTAAATCGGTTTTTGAAATGTCCTCAATACTGGCCGTAGGATGTACGCTGAATAAGCCTTGATACATTACGGGTTCTTTTGTAAGTCCTACCAAGTCTATGTTGAATGGCTCTTCCGTTAAATTGTGCAACTGCTTGTAATGGGAGTTTGCCATTTTAAGCATGTTAAAAGGTGCAATGATGGTGTCTACAATGCTGTTGCCTGAAGGGACTATGACGCTGATGTGTTTCATGGTTGTTGAATTATATACAAAGATATAAAATAGACATGTCGCAAACAGCCTTGCGTAGTGTAAAAAAAGACACCTATAATATGTGTGTAATCGCCATGTATTTGTAATGGAAGTAATCAAAATATTAAATATAAGACTGAAATTATGATAAATTTAAAAGAAGAGTTACCAGTTCATATGCAGCAAACTACTAAGTTGGGTCAGAAAATCAGTATTACTGGAAAATGGGTAACAACAAAAAAAAGTGGACTTTTTAGAAAATCAGCTGAATCAAAAGAATTACTAAATGAATGGCAGGCTATTCACCAGGCAGCGAAAAACCATAAAGGAATGCTGTCTACCGAAATTAAGCATGCCGGTGGAGGTCAAGGCACTGCCCCTTCACCGGCAAAAGTACAAGAGAGTTTTGGTTGCATATTTTTAATAAAAGACTTTTTAGGTAGAACAGCGTGGAATCAATATTTTTCATGTCTGTTTCTGCTGGTGCAACCATTTTCAATAAGGCATGAATTTAATGAGAATATCGTCAAAATGAATGCTAGTAATTTCACGGTATAATAATATATTTTTTTCTTTTCAGCATTTTTTGAATGCCTCTATTTAGGCGTTACAGTTCTTTGGTTATGTATTTCAATTTTTGTCAATTTGCTATTATTTGGTCAACGATTACGCTTAATAGCGTAAGTACTCACCATGTTTTTACTGCGTTCATCTTCTTGATATAAAGTATATTGAGTTATTCGTTTTCATTGAAAAAAAGTATACAATATCTTAATAAACGTCTACGAAAACAGGAATCGCTGATTAAAATGGTTTTATGCTTGCTATATTTTGGAAGAAGTGGTAAATTAAACAACTGACTTACGCAACTTAACTTATTATTACACACAGAATTACCATATTATCAAAAGCAACTAGCAACTACCTGTCTGTAATTGCATTACTGCTTGCATTAATGTGTTCTTTTACTTCCGAAGCTCAAATTGTTGATACAGACCAAGACGGGATTCCTGATTCCATAGATCTTGACGATGACAACGATGGAATATTAGACGAAGTGGAATGTCCAAGTACACTTGTTGGCGAAACATTTACAACTGGAGGAGGGGTAACTGCCAATTTTTCCGCACCTAATGCGGATGGTGGATTTCAATTTGATATATACAAGTTGGATAACTCTTTCAATTTGGAGATTAATGGAGTCAAATTAGTTCCTGGTGAAATACAATGTCAAAATAGTGCGTGGAGGACAGGGCAGTCAAAATTAGTGTTTTCTTCAGATTTATCCGAGTTTGGTGTAGCTGGAAATAGTAACATTTGGCAGATTAGTGGAGATGCTTCTAGTCCTTCAGTTAGAGTATTGATTAAGGGAGACGGCTCTGTACAATTATTCGGAAAAAGAACAACCAATGGACAACTTGAGGTAATGGAGCTCAGAGCAGGTCAACCACAAGCCAGTACAATTACATGGAAAACGACAGGAACCAATGATGTGGTGCTGTCCCAAATAGCTTTTGGTCCCACAAATATTCAAGGTGAGGGGGCTGGAGTACAACTTTGTAAAGTAGATACAGACGGGGACGGGACGCCAAATTATTTAGACACAGACAGTGATGGGGATGGTTGTCCAGATGCCATTGAAGGTGGGGCGGCATTTTCGGCAGCTGATCTTACTAGTGAAAGACTAACAGGAGCGGTTAATGCATTCGGGGTTCCTGCAGTAGCAGGATCGACAGGGCAATTAGTTGGTTCCAGTGTTGACGCAACAGTTCGTGATCCAAATTGTGCCATGGAAATAATTGCTGCAGACACAATTTTCATTTGTAAGGGAGGGTCAGCAACAATTATTGCTACTGGTGTTTTGGCTGCTGAGTGGTCTAGTACAGGAGCATTCACAATTGTCAATAACAGTACGATAACTGCAAACCCTGCTGTTACAACGACATATTTTATTAAAGATCCTGCCTTAAGTCAGGATGCTTTAGTAAATGGAGATTTTGAATTGCCAAACAGAGGAAGATACGGGCAGATCAATTCGGCGACTGTGCCAGGTTGGAGTACTACGGCCTCTAATCATTTAATTGAATATTGGAACAGTGGTTTCCAAGGCACACCAGCTTTTTCAGGGAATCAATTTGTTGAGTTAAATGCCACCGAGCAATCTGCTCTGTATCAAGACATGGCTACACTTCCAGGCGCAAAATTAAATTGGGGATTTGCTCACAGGGGACGAAGTGGAATTGAAACAATTGACTTCGAAGTAGGTCCTCCAGGGGGACCATATGTAAAAATTGGAACGTACAGTGATGGTAAATCTGCTTGGGCTGAGTATTCAGGAGTCTATGAGATTCCTGCTGGACAAACTACTACTCGATTTTATTTTTCCTCCCAGGATCCTGGTGCTTCTGGAAATTTACTAGATGGGATTGAGTTCTCCTATGTGGAAGAGCAAAAAGATAAATTTGATACTGTGGTGGTGGTAGTTTATGATTTACCTGTTATAAACCTGGGTGATGATTTAAGTATATGTGACGATGAATCTTTAACGTTGGATGCTGGGTTAGGCAAAAGCTATACATGGACAACTACTGAAACTTCGCAAACCATTAACGTTACTAATGCTGGTACTTATGGTGTAGAAATGACTGATGATAATGGATGTAAAATTAGCGATGAAATTATTGTAAGTGCTAAAGTATGTGTGCCAAGTTATTTTAGTAAAGACACTTTAGAAATTTGTAAAAATGAGTCGCTAACAATTATTGCCAATGGAATTACGACAGAAGTTTGGTCGGGTACAGATGCTTTTACTCAAATTGATGCAAGCACCATTAAAGTGAGTCCAACAGGAACTAGTGCGATTTATTATGTAGGTAATTCAGCCGGGGTTAATCGAGGAGATAATTTAATTACTAATGGGGATTTCGAAAATGGAAATTCTGGTTTTACTAGCGAATATGTGGAAGATTGTTTTGCAAGTCCTTATATGCAGCAGGGAGGTTATTGTGTAAATACAAATCCAAAATTGCAAAATAGATATTGGACTGCCTGTGGAGATCATACGTCTGGAACTGGAAACATGTTTATCACGGATGCTTCCACTGTTGCAGGAGTAAAAGTATGGTGTCAAACTCTTACAGTTGATGCTGATACCGATTATGAATTTTCGGCTTGGATTCAGTCCGTAATGAGTCCAAATCCTGCTGTTTTGCGATTTGAAATTAATGGTAGTCTCTTGGGAAGTACGTTAAATGCATCGTCCACAACATGTCAATGGGAAAATTATGCTGCAGAATGGAATTCAGGAATTACAACGTCTGCTGAAATTTGTTTAGTTAATCAAAATACCAATGGAGGAGGGAATGACTTTGCTCTTGATGACATTGAATTCGTTCCACTAGTTCCAATAGTAGGTACAGCAGACTCGATAGTGGTTATTGTGAATGATATTCCGATAGTAGATTTAGGAAAAGACACCACAGTTTGTGAGGGAGAAGAAATTACATTAGATGCTCAAAACATTGGTGCGACTTATTTATGGAATGAAGGCAGCACGAGCAAAACAATCAAAAAAAGCACAACAGGTATTTATTCTGTAATAGTGACAAATTCCAATTCATGTGTCGGACTGGATACCTTGTCATTTCAAGACAGCGTGTGTATTGAATCACTTTGTGGAGGTGATGTTAATTTTAATTCTTGGACTCAAGCAGGAAAAACTTCTGAAGGGAACTGGGTAGTATCTGATGATGGTAAAAGTGTAAATCAAAAAATTAATGGAAACCCAACATTTTATAATGGTAAAAAGGATTATTTAAACGTTAAGTTTTCTGGTAAAATGCGAACTGATTTCGCGGGAGATGATGATTGGATGGGAATGGTGTTTGGATATCAAGGCGATGAATTGACCGACACATACCCAATTACCATTAAAACTTATGTTTTCGGCTGGAAACAAAAACATCAAGTGCATGATGGAAGAACATGGCCGGAAGGTTTTTCCTTGCTAGAAGTAAACAGAACAATCAGCAGCACAAATGATTTTCGTGATGGTTTTGCAGCTCCTTATGTAGGGTCAACAGTTTTAGATACCCTTTACGGTGCTGGGAAAGGTTATGAAACTGGTGTTGATTATGATGTGTCTATAGAGTACACGGGTTCAAAAATTAAAGTATACGTGAACAACGAACTAATATTTAATGTTGATGGTTGTTTTGATCCTGGTAAAATTGGGTTTTACAATTGGAGTCAGGAGGACGTAACTTATTCAGACTTTAGTTATCAATTCATTGGAAACATCGAAATGGTAGACGACACCCTTTGTATCGGAGAAGAAATGGAGGTGGCGGTATATGAAGGTTCAATATGTAATTCAAGTAGTTATTATCCAGAAGGAGCTAAGTTTGATTGGGATGTTAAAGATGGTAGTTTGTATAGCCAAAATAAGGTTAAGCATACCTACGCGAACTCTGGGACTTATGAAGTGCAGCTTATTGTGTCTGATGGAACTTCTTGTGCGGATACTTCGTTCAAAGAGGTGTTTGTTAGTGATTACTTAAAAGTGGATTTGGGTAACGATACTACTGTTTGTATTGACAGTAGTTTAACTTTACGAGCTGCTGTAAATACAGCAATTATAAGGTGGGGAGATGGTAGTTCAAACAGTACATTGGTGGCTGATAGTCCAGGTGAGTACAAGTTGATGGTAACCAATGTAGCTGGATGCGTGACCACAGATGCATTCAATTTATTTTATGCTCCTGTTCTTGATCCTGATCTTGGAGATGGCTTCAATATTTGCCAAGGGCAATCAGTTGATGTGACTACACAAGTTACAGCTGATGCTTACAAATGGAGTACTGGAGCAACATCACAAAACATTACAATTAATTCACAAGGTGTATATAAGCTTGAGGTGACTGATGAATTTGGTTGCACAACGGTGGATAGTGTGGAGCTTTTAATTAACCCGCTACCAATTGTCAATTTGGGTAATGATACGAGCATATGTATTGGGCAAACGGTAAGCTTAAATGCTCAAAATAATGGATTAAATTATCAGTGGAATACTGGTACTACCGAACAAAACCTGAGTATAGATGCCTCAGGAACCTATGGTGTTGAGGTCCGAGATGAAATAGGTTGTCTGGGAAGTGATTCCATGCTGTTAGCAGTGAACCTGATGCCAGTAGTTGATTTAGGAGCTGATACCACGATATGTGAATGGGATACGTATACTTTGGATGCTGAAAATCAAGGACTCTTCTATATATGGAATACTGGAGAAACATCACAAACTGTTGTGGTAAATCAACAGGGGCAATATAAAGCTATTGTTGTGGATGAAATTGGCTGTGAAGGTTCCGATTCAATGAATTTATACATCGATGTAGTTCCGGATTTGTTTGAGGAAAAAGAGTTCCAAATATGTCAGGGAGATACTGTGGTGTTATATCCTTCCTTGATCGATAATTCAATGGAAGTTTCGTGGCTGGAAGGGGTTGATGCAAATGACACTTTACAAGTTTATCAACAAGGTGTATACAATGGATTAGTTGTTAGCTCTTATTGTCAAGACACCTTTCAAGTTGAGGTGTTAGTACTTGACACTCCACAAGTTGAAATTTTAGATGTAATGGGTCTTAAAAATTATTGTTTTGAATACGAAAACCCTGTCCTACATGTAATAGGGGAAGATGCAGATAAAGTAGATGTTACTTGGCGCCCTAGCGAAGAAACATCTTTAGTTTTTGAACCAAAAAGTGCTGGTATACATTCCTTACTCACGGATGACGGCATGTGTCAAAGTTTATATCATATAACATTAGTTGATTATTGCGAAGGGCAAGCTTATATTGCAAATGCATTTACCCCAAACAGTGATGGTATAAATGATTATTTTAGACCTGTCACGTCTCACGTAGAAGACTACTTGCTACTCATATACGACAGGTGGGGGAACACACTTTATAAGAGTACTAACTACACAGATTCATGGGATGGAAATGGGCCAACAGGTATGGAGATTCCTCAGGGAGTGTATGTGTATAAATTAGAATACGATTATCAAGCAGAGCTTGGTGGGTATGAGCAAAAATCGGTAATAGGCACTGTAACCTTATTACGGTAGTAAGGAATTATTTAATCAACGGTATTAACATTCCAATTATTCCTATCATTAAACACAACGGGGAAAATATTTTTGAATAAGCTTTTCCAAATGTGGTATTCTTTATTTTTTTTTAAAAATCCAATGTATTTAAAATCACCAATTGCTCTTAAAATAAATATGCTTGGAATTATCCAACTTCCATATGTGGTAATCCAACTTGGAATATTAATGTTTAAGACACTCGATTTAAGTAAATAAAACACACCAAAAGAACACAAGGCAAGTCCTACAACTCCACTATCAACACTTTCTCCGTTTTCTTTTGTGGGGATGGTTTTTTTAAATCCCCATTTACCACCAATAACCCAATTAAAATGGATAAGTCTAAGTGTTGTGAAAATGACAAATAATAATAAGGAGAGTATTAAAATCATACGTTTGCTAATTTAAAAAGTTCTTCAGATTGTTTTTTATTAATTGAAGAGGACATTAATCGAATCATTAGGTTGCGAATAGCAATTAAAATAGGATTTGATAAATGAGCCATTTTTCCTACTGTCCAACTTGCTTTCACTACCTGATGTGCCTTAGGTAAACGTAACTTTTTAAATTCTTCAAAGGCTTTATGAATATCATATTTAGCGAGGCATTCTGAAATCACAAAAGCATCCTCAATGGCTTGACAAGCTCCTTGTCCCATGTTTGGCGTTGTGGCATGAGCAGCATCTCCCATAAGGCAAACACTTCCCCGATGCCAATTGCTAGTAGGCTTTAAATCTGATATTTCCGCTGCGTTTATTTGGCCTTTTTGGGTTGAAGAAATTATACCTTTAATTACTGAAGAATAGTTGTCAAAGTACTTTTTAATGTCGCTCACCGAAAATTCATTTTTGTCTTTTTTGAATGCTTTCAAAGCATACCAGTAAACTTTATTTTCAGCTATTTGCACAAATCCAAATCGTTCATTTTTCCCCCAAGCTTCCTTTAGTTCGTGTTTAAAATCACTTTGTAATTTGTAATCTGAAATTCCTCTCCAACATATCTGATTTGCGTTTCGAATGGTGTTGTTTGGAAATGAAATTTGTCTAACTATTGAGTTTATTCCGTCTGCACCCAAAAGTACAGTAGAATCGACTTGCTTTCCATTTTCAAATTGTAATGAATATCCTTTTTCATTTTCCACAAGCTTGTTTAGTTTGTGATTCAAATGTAGTTCGGAAGACTTTAAATGATCAACTAAAATTTGTTGTAGCACACCTCTGTGAATGGCAATTGTTTTCACTTTGAATTTTTTCTCAAAATGTGAAAAATCAACTTTTGAAAGTGCTTTTAAATTTGGTTTGGTAACGGACATTGATGCAATTGGATTTCCATTTTGCTCAATAATTTTCCTGAGTCCCAACTTTTCAAAAACCTGCATGGCATTACTAGCTAATATAATTCCAGCTCCAACAGGTTTAAATTTTTCAGCTTGTTCAAAAATTCGAGTTTTAATTCCCTTCCGTTCAAGAGCAATTGCGGTTGTCAATCCACCAATTCCAGCTCCTATAATATCAATTGTCATGTGGGATCAAATTTGTTGTAGCACACCGCGGTGAATGTAATACTGCTCCTGGTGAATTTCTTCACGTAAATCTAGTCATTATTTCACATTCTATAACTTGTAAAGTATGTAAAAAATTATTTTATCATTATATCAACATCTCATTCCTAATTTTTACATCCTGAACAAAATGTCTAATTTCGAATAGATTCATGTATTCTTGCATGAATCTTCATCTCACCAAAAGGTTTGCTGATAAAAGACAAAGGTTTAAAACTAGGATCAAGCTGTTAAATTGAAATTCAATTACCACGACATAGATTTACCCGTAAAGGATGTTATTCCCGAGATAGAAAAGGAGTTGTCAGCATCCAATACCTTAATTGTTAAAGCTCCTCCTGGAGCGGGGAAAAGTACATTGCTGCCACTGGCTTTGATGAATTCGCCATGGTTAATTGGTAAGAAAATTTTAATGCTAGAACCACGACGATTAGCAGCAAAAACCATTGCTAGTAGGATGG
>JBLIBC010000045.1:0-12777 GCA_047632015.1 Glaciecola sp. | reverse complement strand
GTATCCCAGATGGTATTTAATTTTTGATCCAACCAGCAAACACCACCATCAGCATCTTGAATTGGGAAAGTAAACTGAATGCTGTCATTTCTAGATAAAAAATGTTCATGATAAATTTTATACACTTCTTTCTTATGGGAAGGAGTTACTAAATCCATATAATTTCTGGTCAAAATCTCTTTTTCGCTTGCCCCTGTAATGTCCTGAGTCATCTGATTAGCGTATACAAAATTACCACTAGGATCCACAGTAAAAATAATATCGTCCGCTAATTCTATGATGTCCTTGTACTGTTTTTCGGTACGTTGCCTAGCCAAATAATGCTCCGCAAAATCATTTATGAATGCAGACAAAAACAGTTTACCGTCATGTTCGTAGGATTTTATAGTCGTTAAACCATAAAACCGATTTCCATCTTTCTTTAAATATACTTTTTCCAGCTGAACTTCATACCCGGGATTTTTTACAGCTTCTTTAATTGCTTGAACCGTTGATTCAATATCATCAGGAGCAGTAATCTCACTAACATGAATACCCTGGAATTCTTCCTGCGAGTATCCAAGCATTTTACAAATACCGGGGTTAACAAACTGAATTAAACCTTCAATATTAGCCACCGCAACACCACCTCCAACCGTATTAAAAAGTGATTCAAAAAAATCTGGTTTTGTTTTCATGTGGTTGGCTTGACAAAATTAAAATGTAGATTATAAGTAAAAAAGTAGTGACTTTCTCACTTATAAAAGCCCATACCGCACTATATTTATAAACATGGACAAAAACAACTTATGTAAGTTACTAAAAATTAAACACCCTATCATCCAAGGAGGAATGGTTTGGTGCAGTGGGTGGAAACTAGCTAGTGCGGTAAGTAACAATGGAGGACTTGGTGTTTTGGGTGCAGGATCAATGAATCCAGACCTCTTGGAGGAGCACATTCTTAAAACAAAAGCTAATACAAACATGCCTTTTGGAGTAAACATCCCTTTGTTTTCCAAGTATTCTGAACAGCAAATCGAAAAAACACTTCAACACAAAGTACCTGTTGCAATAACCTCAGCAGGAAATCCAAACAAGTATTCTTCTGTGATAAAAAGCGAAGGTGTTACGGTTTTGCATGTTGTTGCCAATTCAAAATTTACTCAAAAAGCGATTGATGCCAATGTGGATGGTATAATTGGTGAAGGTTTTGAAGCTGGTGGGCACAACGGAAAAGACGAGACAACGACTTTATGTTTAATTCCTCAACTGCGAAAAATAACCGACAAACCACTTGTTGCTGCTGGCGGAATAGGAAATGGCCAAAGCATGTTTGCCACGATGGCTTTGGGTGCTGACGGGGTCCAAATAGGCAGTCGATTTGCTGTTAGTATGGAATCTTCGGCTCATGACTTATTTAAAAAAGCGGTTGTGAATGCTGTGGATGGAGACACAAAACTCACCCTAAAAGAACTAACACCAGTGCGCATGTTGAAAAGTGATTTTTTTAAAAAAGTAATGAACGCATATTCAAGAAATGCAACTATTGAAGAACTAAAATTACTTCTTGGATCTGGTCGTACCAAAAAGGGAATATTTGAAGGTGACCTTAAAAACGGCGAACTTGAAATAGGTCAAGTGTCAGGATACCTGGATAAAATTGAAACCGTGGAAGACATCATGATTTCAATGATCAGTGAATTCCAAAAAACAAAAATTAGGATGAGCAACTACTAGAAAGAAAACCTAAGTCTTCCTTTTTTTCTTTTTTGCTGCCGGAAACAACACGTTGTTAAGAATCAATCGATACCCAGGAGAATTCGGATGCAAATTCAAATCAGTGGGAGGGTCACTTACCCTATGCGTATGATCCTCTGGGTCATGACCTCCATAAAATGTCCAGGTGCCTTGACCGCTTTGCCCATGAATATATTTAGCCGTCCCTATGGCTTTACTTTCACCCATCACCAACACATCGGAACGTATATTTTCTTTTTTAAAGGAGGTCGTTTGCCCCATAAATCCTTTAATTAATTGTTCGTGATTCTGACAAAGCATGGATGGAATAGGATCCCACTTTGCACTGAAATCAAACAAGGTAAACACATCTTTTCCCACTCCTTTTTGCGCCACAAATTTTGAATGCTCTTTGGTCCCATCTATGGAACTATATTCATATTCACGAGGATCATGCACTAAAGTGTAATCTTTAAAAGCAAAACCATTAAAATAATCTAGCTTGCTGTCAGCATTTGGATCAGAAGCATCTCCGTCAAACATTTGTTTACAAATATCCACTCTTTCAGCAGCCAAGGCAATATCGTAAGAATCAGTAGCCGCGCACATAGCAAAAATAAAACCTCCTTTTTTTACATACTTTTTTATAGTCAAAGCAACACCTAACTTTAAATCCGCGACTTTGGCAAAACCCAATTTAGTTGCCATGCCTTCGTTGAAACGGACATATTCTTTAAACCATCCCGCATGTTGATAATTAAACCAAAATTTCCCATACTGTCCTGTAAAATCTTCATGATGCAAATGCAACCAATCATATTTGCTTAAATCACCACGGATAATTTCCTCATCGTAAACAACTGTATATGGAATTTCAGCATATTTCATTACCAGAGTTACCGCATCATCCCATGGTTGTTTGTTTTTAGGAGAATACACTGCAACTCTCGGGGCTTTCTCCAACTTTACTAACGATTGATTTACCTCTGGCTGTCCAATATCTCTTAATATTTTTTGATAAGCCACATCAGGAATTAACTCGGTAGAAACCCCTCGGATTTTACACTCCTTTTCAAGTGTTGGGTGATGCTTAAATGCAAAGCTTCCTCCCCGGTAATTCAGCAACCAATCCACTGTAATTTCTTGGTTTATCACCCAATAAGCTATACCGTAACTTTTCAAATGATTCTTTTGGGATTTATCCATTGGAATTAATAAGTATGAAGCATTAGCTTGAATACAAACCAAAACAAACAAATACAACAAACGGATCTTCATAGCAAATATCGTTGAGCAAAACTGCGCTGTCTCGAAAATAACTTATGCCCAACCAATTACCAAAAAAGTGCCATAATTTAACCAATATATATATCCATCACAGGTGAATTTATGTAACTTGGCAGCGCAATGTCAACATTAGAGGATATACAGGTACCTATAAAAAAAGAACTCGCGCTTTTTGAGGAGAATTTCAAAAAGATGATGATTAGTAACACGCCTTTACTTGACAAAATCACCCATTACATTATAAAACGAAAAGGGAAGCAAATGCGGCCCATGTTTGTAATGCTTTCTGCTGGAATTTGCGGAGGAATAACCGACAGAACTTACCGTGCAGCTAGTTTAATAGAAATGATTCACACAGCAACTTTGGTTCATGATGACGTGGTTGATGATGCTATGGAACGTCGAGGTTTCTTTTCAATTAATGCTTTGTGGAAAAACAAGATAGCCGTTTTAGTTGGTGATTACCTGTTATCAAAAGGACTGCAATTGTCTGCTGATTTTGAAGATTTTGATTTTTTGAAATTAATATCTACCGCCACCAAAGAAATGAGTGAAGGTGAGTTGCTTCAAATTGAAAAAGCCAGAAGACTAGATATTGAAGAGGACGTGTATTTTGATATAATTCGTCAAAAAACAGCCAGCTTAATTGCAGCATGCTGCGCAACAGGAGCAGCTTCGGCAGGAGCACCAGCTGACCGTATTCAAAAAATGAAACTTCTTGGAGAATACATTGGAATCGCTTTTCAAATTAAAGACGACTTGTTTGACTACGAATCGGTTGCTAAACAAATTGGCAAACCTGTTGGAATTGACATCAAAGAAAAAAAGATGACGCTTCCACTAATATTCGCTCTTAACAAGGCTAACAAAAAAGAGAAAAAGTGGATGATTAATGTAGTCAAAAACCACAACGAGAATGACGAAAAAGTCCGAGAATTAATTAAGCATGTTAAAAGCTCTGGAGGTATTGAATACACTATTAATAAAATGAACGAGTACAAAGATAAAGCGCTATCTCTCGTTCAAGATGTTCCCTCGTCTGAGTTCAAATCAAGCTTAAAATCATTGATCACCTATACGATTGAACGAAAAAAATAATCACAAAAAAAAACAGTCGGTTACCTAAAACGTTGGGCACATACATATCATTGCTAAGAGGTCTAAATACAAGGGAGGGGTCACCGTAAAATATTAATGGAGGACCTTCGAGCAATTTACACGGAGCTTGGAACGAAAAACGTGCGGAGCTATATACAAAGCTGAAACATCATTTTTGAGTCCAAACCTTTAAACTGTGAGCAATTTAGTATACAAATAACAAATGCTATCAAGGACAATTACGGATTTAAGGTTCCTGTTTTAACGTTTTCTTTCTCATCTTTGATCCGCATAACTGATGACAATCCTTTTATGGATAGCAATATCTCAAAACACGTGCACATTACTCTTTTACATCAAAAACCAAGTGTAGAATTTGCGAATAAATTAGAAGATCAAAATTTTCTTCCAGGTGAATTTTTAGTGCACGAAAACATCGTATACATTAAATGCTTGGGGAAATATCACCAAAGCAAATTGTCCAATCAATTTTTTGAAAAAAAACTAGGCGTAACTGCTACTACAAGAAATTGGAATACAATTATTAAACTCAGGAATTTATAGGTGGGGCTTCATTCAAAGTGGCTTATTCCACTTCCCTATTAATTACCGTGTCTTAAAATTCACTACCTTTACTTTGTGAGTAAACAGCAGAGAACGCTTGGTTTTATATTTTTAAGTACGTACTTGTTAGTGCTACTACATGCTGTTGTCCCTCATTTTCACGGCGAAATAGATTGTATTTCGAATGATGTAAGTCATCAGCACGATTCTCATCACCATCATGACGATGGGCATCATAATCATGATTCTGAAGATGGTATTTTACACGCTTTAGGACACTTGTTTAATGGTTTCCATCACCTTGATATGGCCGAAGAACACCTGACGCATTTGGGCATTCAAATGATAAATTTTGAGACCTCAAATTCATTTGTTGCTGTAAGTACGCATGGTTCTTTTAATGCAGTTTCAATTTTATTCAAAAATAATGAGAACAAAAATTTCTCCGCTTATTCAGCTCCTCCACTGGAGCAATTATTAAAAAGAGCGCTACCACTGCGTGCACCTCCTTTACATTCATAATCTAACTTCACATTACTGTTACTTTTGGTACCATTAGTGTAATTCCATTGTATACCACTTTTATTATTGCTTTTTGCTGAGTATTAGCGTTTGGCTTTTATTGAGCATTTAATTAATGTTATTATTCCATGAAAAAATTAATCTGCATCATCGTAATTTCTTTGATAATCACAAGTTGTCAAAACAATCCAGATCACAAAAAAAATCATAAGCTTGATCACGGACACGATCATGATAATCATGGTGATGAGGATCATGATAATCACGCCAAGCATGATCACTCGTCAAAAAAGACAAAAAAGACAAAAACTACTCAGATAAACTTTAGTGCTAAACACACGCAAAATATTGACTTCGCAGTGGAGAAGGTAGCACTAAAAAACATACATCAAATAATTAACACATCAGGTCAAATTGAAGCGATGCAAGGAGACGAACAAATCATTACTGCAAAAACCAGTGGGATTTTATTATTTAATAGCGACAGAACATTCATTGGTAAGGCGGTTTCTAAAAACCAAAACTTATGTGTGGTTTCGGGGGAAGGCCTAACTAACAACAACATTGAATCTAAATACAAAATTGCAAAAGCAACATACGAAAAAGCAATAAGCTCATTTGAACGGGGCAAAAAATTAGTCCAGTCCAAAATCATTACACAAAGTGATTTTGAGGACTTAAAAGCTGCAAAGGAAATCAGTAAAACCGAGTATTTAACCTTGCAAAATAATTTTAGCAATGGTGGAAAGCTTGTTCAAGCTCCCTTTTCCGGTTTCGTAAAAAACATTTTAATCAAGGAAGGGCAGCACGTAAAAAGTGGCGACATTTTAATGATTATAAGTAAAAATAAAAAGCTGATTATTAAAGCTGAAGTTTCTCAAAAATACTTTTCAGACTTACCACTTATTCGTTCTGCCAATTTCGTTACTTCCTACGATAAAAAAGTACACGACATCCAAGATTTCAACGGCAAGCTACTTTCGTATGGAAAAAATGTGAATACTAGCTCAAACTACCTTCCGGTCTATTTTGAAATTGACAACAAAGGAGAACTACTTCCGGGTGCTTTTATCGAAGTTTATTTAAAAACTAGACCAATCATAAATGTTGTTACGATACCTGTATCAGCTATAATGGAAGATTACGACAACCGCTTTGTATTTATAAGAACAGCCCACGAAACCTATGAAAAAAGATTTGTCAAATTGGGTGTAAACAATGGTCAAAAAGTTCAGGTGTTGTCTGGAATTAAGCAAGGCGATTGGGTGGTTACCAAAGGTGCGTATCAAATTAAAATGGCTTCAGCTTCATCAAGTATTCCATCACACGGTCACAGTCATTAATACAACGCTTTAAAGCATCTGATTATGTTAAATAAAATCATACAATTCTCCTTAAAAAACCGAATCATGGTATTGGTGTGCGCAAGTATCATCATGCTTTGGGGCGGCATCGTATCCTCCGAAATGGATGTGGATGTATTTCCAGATTTAACCGCACCAACTGTTACTGTAATTACGGAAGCACATGGCATGGCAACTGAAGAGGTGGAAAGTTTAATTAGTTATCCAATTGAATCGGTGATGAACGGCGCTCCTGATGTGCGGCGGATTCGATCAAAATCAGCTCATGGAATTTCCATTGTTTGGGTGGAGTTTGAATGGGGAACTGATGTGTACATAGCGAGACAAATAGTAAGTGAAAAACTAAATGCCACTGCAGATAAACTTCCAAAAAACATAGGGACTCCCAGCCTTGGACCAGTGTCTTCCATCATGGGGGAGGTCATGTTTTTAAGTATCAGTTCAGACAGTGTTGATGCAATGGAATTGCGAACGGTGGCTGACTGGAATGTTAGACAAAGATTATTAGCGGTGCAAGGCGTGTCTCAAGTAGTGGTGATGGGTGGAGAATTCAAACAATACCAAATATTGGCCTCTCCAAAAAAGATGAAATACTATGGCATTAGCTTACTGGAGCTTAAAGATGCAGCATCCAATATCAATCGTAACGCATCGGGTGGGATCGTAAATCAACGTGGAAATCAGTACGTAATTAGAGGTGAAGGAAAAACCAAAGACGTCAAAGCACTAGGAAACTCTTTATTGAAGGTTATTGACGGAATTCCAGTGCTGATAAGTGATGTGGCTAAAGTTACCATTGGTGCGGCTCCAAAAATAGGGAAAGGATCATACATGGGTAAAGACGCGATAATTCTTACCATTTTAAAACAACCAGACGCAAATACTCTGAAACTTACAACAAACATCGATAAAACGTTGGACAACATACGACAACAATTACCTCCTGGTGTTCACATTGATTCTCACTTGTTTCGGCAAGCTGATTTTATTCAAGCATCAATAAATAACCTTCAAAAAACTTTGTTGGAAGGAGCATTTTTTGTCTGTGTTATTTTGTTTTTATTCTTGATGAACTGGAGAACAACCATCATCTCCTTGGTGACCATTCCTATTTCATTGCTGACGACCATCTTGGTGTTAAAATTCATGGGACTCACCTTAAACACCATGAGTTTAGGTGGAATGGCAATAGCAATTGGAGCATTAGTGGATGATGCAATCATTGACGTGGAAAACATTTACAAACGACTAAAAGAAAACGCATCAGTAAAAGAGGCACTTAAAAAACCGATTATTACCATCGTGTTTGAAGCTTCCAAAGAAATTCGTAACTCAATACTAATCGCCACCCTTATCATTGTGGTGTCTTTTATTCCTTTGTTTTTGTTGACAGGCATGGAAGGAAGACTACTTGAGCCACTGGGTATAGCATTCATAGTTGCTTTAATTACCTCCTTACTCGTTGCAGTGACAGTTACTCCTGTGTTGAGCAGCTACTTGTTAGGTAACCACGAACGACTTTTAAAGGATTCTCAAGGTAGCTTTGTGGAAAGGTGGTTGGCAAAACGATACCGAGTAGTATTAAAATTAGTTTTAAGAATACCTAAAACACTAGTAACAGCTACTGCGCTACTGTTTGCTGTTGCTATGATTATGTTTACAAATTTAGGCAGGAGTTTTCTTCCAGATTTTAATGAAGGGTCCCTAGTAATTAGTGTAGTTGGTCAGCCAGGGATTTCACTCGAAGAATCCGATAAAATTGGGCGAATTGCAGAATTAGCATTACTTGAAATGGACGAAATCAGGTTGGTGTCACGACGAACAGGAAGAGCCGAACAAGATGAGCATGCGCAAGGTGTAAATTCGTCTGAAATTGAAGCTCCATTCCAGTTAAAAAATCGATCGCGAAAGGAATTTATGAAAATATTACGCGAAAAACTTGGTGTAATTCCCGGAGTTAATATTACAATTGGACAACCTATCACGCATAGAATTGATCACATGCTGTCTGGCACAAGAGCCAACATTGCCATCAAAGTTTTCGGACCTGACCTTAACGAATTGTTCAACATTGGGAAGCAAATTAAAAGTGAAATTGAGGGCGCACCAAATTTAGTAGATGTCAACATAGAGCAACAGATTGAAGTTCCAAAAATTAGTATCAAACCTAAACGGTTAATGCTTGCCAAGTATGGCCTTACGATCCAAGAATTAATGGATTTTGTAGATGTGGCAATGGCAGGTGAACGTGTAGGTCAAATTTATGATGGCCAGAAAAACTTTGATTTAATTCTTAGGTATGAAGCCAATGAAAGGTCCAATGTGGAACAAATTAAAAACAGCATGTTGGATGCAACCGGCGGAAAAAAAATTCCATTGTACTATGTGGCTGATGTTGAAATCACTAGCAGTCCTTATACTATAAACCGTGAAAATGTGCAACGTAAAGTAGTTGTTTCAGCCAACGTTTCAGGAGGTGGATTACGTGAAACAGTAACTAATATTCAGGATATAATAAATACAAATGTAGCAGTTCCAGAAAATTACCACATCAGTTACGGTGGTCAATTTGAAAGTGAAGAAAAAGCAACTAAATTATTGATGTTAACCTCAATTGGGGCAATAATTATCATCTTTTTCCTATTGTATATCGAATTCAAAAACTTCCGTTTAGCAAGTATTGTAATTTTGAATTTACCTCTTGCACTCATTGGTGGAATATTTACTATCTATTTTACCACAGGCATCATTTCCATTGCTTCCACCATTGGATTCATAAGCTTATTTGGCATTGCTACTAGAAATGGCATCTTAATGGTTTCCCATTTTCAAGTATTATTAGCTCAAGGAAAAAGCTTAAAAAAGGTCATTATTCAAGGTTCAATGGACAGGTTAAATCCAATTTTAATGACCGCGTTAACTACAGCTTTAGCGCTGATCCCCTTGGCGTTAGCAGGAGCTCAAGCAGGAAATGAAATTCAAAGTCCCATGGCGGCAGTACTATTAGGCGGGCTACTTAGCGCCACAGTATTGAACATCGTAGTAATTCCAGCAATTTTTTACTTAACCTCAAAAAACAAGTCCGTTAATATTACCCCAAGTAAAAAAGCGAATTAATCCAAAAAACATGAAACAAATCACACCTATAATATTGTTGTTACTCTTGCGCCAAAGCATTTTTGCGCAAACCGAATTAGAAAATTTACTTAGTGCAATAAGTAGCAACAATAAGTCTATTCAAGCACATGAACAGTTAATGGGAGCAAAAAAAACGAGTTATAAAACAGGGCTTGCGCTAACCAATCCGACAGTTGAATATGATTACATGCAAGGGAGTACTGCCGGAAGCAACCAAACAGACATCACGGCATTGCAAAGCTTTGATTTTCCAACCAGTTATTTACGAAAAAAAGAACTGTCTAATTTGAACATCACCAAATTAGAGGTGCTGAAAAAGGATTACATTCAGGAAATATTATTGGAGGCTAAGCTTTACTACCTTCAATTGATTTATTTAAAAAAACACAAAGCTCAATTGTATTTGAGAAAAACCAATGCAACAAAAATTACCAAAGCAATACAAACTCAATTTGACGTTGGCGCCGCAAGTATACTTGACTTAAATAAATCAAAAATTAATTTGATCACTGCCCAAAGTCAACTGGAGGAAACTAATCGAAAAATCGCGGTTGTTACTCAAAAATTAAGCGAACTCAATGGTGGACAAAACTTCGTGTCAAACTCTTCCTCCTACCCCATTAACGATACACTTCGTTCACTTGAAGAAATAATGACTGAGGCAATTAAGGGTGATTACCATCTACAAGTTATTCAGCAAGACGAAATAATCAGTCAGAAACAAGCTCAAGTTAACAAAGCTTTAGCCATGCCAAAGTTGGAAGGAGGTTACAGGTACCAGGCTATATTAGGACAATCTTTCAGTGGCTTTCACGCTGGTATTAGCATCCCTTTATTTGAAAATAAAAACAAAGTAAAAACGGCCTTACAGCACGTAAAATATTTTAACCTACTTGCGGAAAGTCACAAAACAGACCATCACATCAAACTTGAATCATTATTTGAAAAGGCTATAAGCTTACGAACAAACAAGGAAGAATACGACAATATTTTCAACTCCTTAAATACTACTGAGCTGCTAAAATCTGCTTTTGATACTGGTAAAATATCTAGTATTGAGTACTTTATGGAACTCAATTATTACTACGACGCAAAAGATCAAATATTAATATTAGACCGCGACTACAATTTGACCTTAGCTCAGCTAATGAAATTTAAGTTGTAATGCAAGTGTGTAGTGGTCATGAATTACCTCAACAAAGTAACAGTGCCATTTTTGGAAATTGATTTTTTATGGTATTCTTCGTCGTACCCCGTAGCTGCACATTTCCAAACGTATACATCTTGCTGAGCACGTTTACCATTAACTCTTCCGTCCCATCCTTTGCCATCTTTCGAATGAAATATTATTTGACCCCAACGGTTAAAAACAGTAATTTCCAGCGTTTCAAAATTTGGAGCTACCGGAATAAATAAATCATTAATGTCATCGCCATTAGGTGAAAATGCATTTGGAATATAAAATCTTAACGGACATTTTTCTTGGACCACGATATCTTGTGTTTTTTGACAAAAAGGGTTATCATACACTGCAACCGAATATATCCCTTCACTATACACCCTTACTTCATTCCCTCCTGTCGTCCTTTGAAATAACTCATTAAGTTCAACATCCCAGTCATAATATGTAGCTATTGTCGGTGTATTAATCAGTAACGAAGCGCCAAACTCAAAGCAATACAATGATGAATCGGGTTCAATTAAATCGACATATGAATGAAATACTACATCAATACTATCACTCAAATTACATGAGACGCCATTCATAGAGTTGCTTACAATAGCTCCATACTTTCCTGTTTCAGTCACAAAGGCATTTTTTCCAAAAGCATTGTTATTCCATAACACCTGTTCCCCATCAGTACTTATTGACAAAGTCTGAATATCACCTACGCATCCTATTGTATCTTTACTAATGTCAGCATACAATGGATACGACACTACAAATAACTGCATGGTATCAGAACTAGTACAATTAAGTGAGTTAATTACTTGTACTGAATAAAATCCCTTTGAGGAAATAATTATACTTGAACTTGTCTCATTTGTATTCCATAAATAACTCACTTGCGAAAGAGGGACATCAATTGTAGCTGAACCACCGTCGCAAAACGTAAGATCATCTCCTAAATCAAAAATTGGAAAAGGAACAGATGATAACAGTATGGTATCCATTCCCTCACAACCATTAATGTCAGTCACAATCACAGACTCTTCACCGTAAGGAAATACAGTATTGGTACTAACTCCTCCAGCTCCATTACTCCACACATAATCGGTAAATCCCAGTCCTGCATCAAGAACCATCGTTTCGTTACCGCAAAATGAACTGTCATTTCCCAAATCCACCACTGGTAACGCATTCACTCCGACCATTGAATACGTAGTAACCTCTTTTTCACATCCATATTCGTCTGTGATTTTTAACGTAACATGGTAAGTTCCTATGGATTCATACAAGTGACTAGGAGAGCAATTACTCGAAGCTTCTCCATCTCCAAAATCCCATTCGCAGGAAGAGGTTCCTTCCTTTACTCCTGTTGAATAGTTGGCGAAATTTACAGGTTTTTCCATACACGCAGCTGGTTGATCTACAACAGGTACTATTTCAATTTCTTTGTCTCGTATCATCGCAAAAGTATCTCTTAAACAAAAAACATCACTTACGGTAATACTATAATACCCCCCTTCTAAGTCGCCAGCGAAGTTTGCAGCAGAAACAACAGGATTCCAATTGTAGACATAACTTCCATTAGTGGCTGCCTGGCCCTTTAAAAAAACTTCAATACTTCCATAATCTATAGTACAATTAGGTTGAATTATGGCTAGCGAATCAATCTCTAAAAAGTCATCTTTAACAGTTACAACAACCGATTGATTGGTCCCATTTACATCCGTTACTAGTACATTGTATATACCCTCACAAAGCTTTGTAGCACTGGAGGTTGTTTGCTCAAGGTCATCGCCCCAAACGTAAGTATACGGCGCTGAACCAAACGACGGATTCAAAATAGCTGTACCATTACATGTACTACTACCTTCACCATTTACGCAACTCCCTAACAAGTTGCACGATCCGTAAGAACTG
>JBLIBC010000044.1:0-12928 GCA_047632015.1 Glaciecola sp. | reverse complement strand
AAACAATTCCTGAAACAGATATAGAAGAGGCTGAATAAATTTAAAATACGTCACAAACTGAGCAAAATCAAGAAGAAGAAGAAGAAGAAGAAGAAGAAGAAGAAGAAGAAGAAGAAGACACCATATTAAATCAAGTCAAGAGAACCGACGAGGCTTTAGCGGATAAATTTATGAATAAAGGAATCACTAATCTGAGTTCCGCCATTGGAATCAGCGAAAAGTTCATGTTCATACATGAGTTATTTAAAGGAGATACTGAAGAATACATCAAAACTCTAAACAACCTCAACAATTGTGCTAACCTCAACGACGCTAATCAAGCTATTGAAAAGTTAAGCAATGAAATGTCGTGGGACGAAGAAACTAGTGCATTCCAAGAATTAAATAACATCCTTGCAAGAAAATACCCTGCATAAACACATGACTGAAAGAATATATCATCCAAGTATAGGAAGCATTGAACTTATTTCTGGGCCAATGTTTTCGGGAAAAACAGAAGAATTGATAAGAAGGGTTTCCCGAGCTCACATCGCGCGCTTAAATACCAAACTATTTAAGCCTGATATTGACACAAGGTACTCAGCTAATCACATTGTTTCGCATGACCAAAGGAAACTTGAGGCCATCAATGTAGAGTCACCCTTGGAAATATTAGGATTGTCCGTAGACGCTGATGTTGTTGGAATAGATGAAATCCAATTTTTTGGAGAAGATTTAATAGATGTATGTACCAAATTAGCCAATGGAGGTAAAAGAGTAATTGTGGCAGGTTTGGACAAGAATTACAAAGGGACTCCATTTGCGCCCCTACCAAACATGCTGTGTATAGCAGATTATGTGACTAAACTACAAGCAGTTTGCATGAATTGTGGCGCCCCAGCTACTTTTACAAACAGAAAAGACAAAGCTAAAAATCAAGAAATACTTTTAGGTGAACGTTTTGATTACGAAGCCGTATGTAGACCTTGTTTCAACTTAGATAAATAATATAATGAATCCAGCACTAGACCCTGACGCAGATAATTTAGAAGAGTACGACAAGGATTTAGAAAGAGTATTGCGACCTAAAACTTTTAATGATTTTGCTGGACAAAAAAGCATATTAGATAATCTTCAAGTTTTCGTTCAAGCAACTTTACAACGTGATGAAGCTTTAGATCACGTGCTTTTGCATGGTCCTCCAGGACTAGGTAAAACAACCTTAGCAAATATCATTTCAAACGAGTTGAACGTGAGCATCAAATTAGTCTCCGGGCCAATGCTAGACAAACCTGGTGATTTGGCAGGACTACTCACCACACTTTCTAAGGGTGATGTTTTATTCATTGATGAAATTCACAGATTAAGCCCTGTAGTGGAAGAGTATTTATACTCGGCAATGGAAGATTATAAAATTGACATCATGATTGATACCGGACCAAATGCGAGGTCGGTACAAATAGGGTTAGAACCCTTTACACTTATTGGAGCGACTACCCGGTCAGGGCTATTAACATCTCCTCTAAGAGCTCGTTTCGGTATTAATTGTAGACTAGAGTATTATGATGCAGAACTACTTCAAACAATCATTTTAAGATCGGCGCAACTACTGGATGTGCCTATTGATGACACTGCAGCTTTTGAAATTTCTAGAAGGAGTCGTGGCACACCAAGAATAGCAAATGCACTTTTAAGACGTGTTCGTGATTTTGCACAAATTAAAGGAGACGGTACCATCAACCTCGACATCACCTCATATGCTTTAAAGGCATTGAATGTGGACGAAAATGGATTAGACGAAATGGACAATAAAATTCTTTCAATTATCATTGATAAGTTCAAAGGAGGGCCAGTAGGATTAAGTACAATCGCCACAGCTATCGGAGAAGACTCTGAAACCATCGAAGAAGTTTACGAACCGTTTTTAATCATGCAAGGGTTCATTAACAGAACACCTCGAGGAAGGGAAGTTACGGAGGCAGCATACAAACATTTAGGTGTTACTAATTCTGCTAGTTCAGGAAGTTTATTCTGATGAAATTAGTGCCTCAGTTTAAACCAGTATATCGATATATATTAAAATGAATTCAGTAAAAACTAAAATTGCAATAGTTGGAGCCGGACCTGCTGGGGCAACTCTAGCGCTATTACTTACGAAAAAGAAAATCCCACATGTACTTATTGACAAGGAAACATTTCCAAGGGATAAGGTTTGTGGTGATGGATACACTGCTGAAGTTGTAAAAATCCTCAAAGAAATTGATGAATCTTTATACCAAGAATTCATTAATGCTTCGTGGACTGAGGCATCGTATGGCACCTATGTTGAACTATCGGGAGGTGTATCATTACTGACAAACTTAAAAAAGCAGTTCAAAGCAGGTGGTTTATATTTTGTAGCGAAAAGGCTACATTTTGATGCTTGGATGGTATCAAAAATCGACAAAGATTACACTGAAACGTACTTTGATTGTGAAGTTAAGTCGATGGAAAAGTTAAATAAAGGTATCCGTTTAACTTGCCAACGAAATAAATCAACGTTCGAAATTCAAGCAGATTTGGTAATTGGAGCTGATGGTGAACGTTCTGTCGTTAGAAAACACCTTGACCCAAAAGGAATAAAAAAAGTAAGAGCTCATCATGCTGCTGCGATCAGGTGCTACTACGAAAATGTGAGATGCGATTACGATCACAAACCACTAGAATTGTATCAAATTAGAAAAAATTTTAGTGGTTACTTTTGGATTTTTAATTTACCAAACAATGAGGTAAATGTTGGTGTTGGTGCTTTATCAGACGATGTCAGCAAACATGGAACAAACCTTAAACAAGAAATGTTCAGCTTCATCGAAAATCATCCAGTGCTTAAAAAAAGATTTGAGAAAGCTCTTCCATTGGAAAAACCCAAAGGTTGGGGAATACCAATGAATTCAGATGCATACGACTTTACAGGAGACAATTACATCCTTATTGGTGACTCTGCAAAATTTGGAGAACCTCTCACAGGCAAGGGAATAGGTGTGGCAATGCAAGCATCCTCTTTAGCGGTACCGTTTATTGAAGAAGCTATTAAATCCAGCGACTACTCAAACACCGCGCTTTCTAAGTATGAGGAACATATTCAAAAAAAGTTCAGAAAAGAATGGCATTCATTGTACTTGAGTAATCAAAAGATGCACAAATGGTATGTCCCATGGATGTTTAAAATTGTCAAATTAAAACCAATAATAAATTACCTGCAAACCCTCCACATTAAAGGGTTTAATAAATTCGTTTTTGGTAAAAAAATGAAATGATTAAGCCATTTCTTCTTCGTTAAATCTAATACCAAACTTCTCGGACAATTCTTTCAATATCGGAACATACAATTCTTTTTCTGTGGGAATTATCACACCCTTTTTATTTACTTTTTCTGTCAATATCAATTTAGCAGCGATACCTAAAGGTAATCCAACTGTTTTTGCCATAGCTGTTCTAGCTTGACTCTCTCCTTCCACTACTAAGGAACTTTGAGTTTTTTTCCTGTCACCACCCAACGTGAAATCAAATTTGTGAATCATAACAATCATGTCTCTATCTCCTTGCTGGAGTTTCCATTTTTCCTCCAGTAACTTTTGAAGAATTTCGGCAGGAGTGCCTTTATCCATTTTAATAAGTTTGTCTGAAAACAAACCTAAATATTCCATTTTTTCAATTAAGTCAAAATCATCCTGAGCAATAGCTAAGGTTTTTTGAAATTTCACCTCAACGGCGTTACTTGAGTGATAATTTAAAAAGAGGTTCGTAAAATCTCGGTAGGTCATATTAGCGGAAATATCGATTGAATAACTATCGTCGGTCATACCTAATAAGACTAACTTATTCCACGCCTTACAAAACCCAGCACGCCGCAAGGTTCCCCTGAACAACGTACTTATCCCAGACAAATTATAAAGGGTTTGATACTTTAATGAATCTCTATTCGCGTACCCTTCAAACTTTCCATACCCTGTAATATGAATTCTTTCCGTTCTCCTAAATAACTGCTGATAAGGTATGAACTTATAGGTATCGTTTTGTTTAAACTTTGCTACTCCTCCTTGACCGGCAAGTACAACATTTCGTGGATTCCAAGTCAACTTATAGTTCCATGGGTTGTCGTCAAATTCGGGAGCCACTAATCCGCCAGCAAAAGACTCAAATCCATTCACTATTCCTCCTTTACCCTTAATCTCATCAAGTACACTCATCGCTGACATGTGATCCAGTCCAGGGTCTAAGCCACACTCATTCAAAAACACCAAACCTTTAGATTTAACATCATCATGCATCGATTTCATTTTATCACTGA
The DNA here is from genome assembly GCA_047632015.1 of Glaciecola sp. GTDB lineage: Bacteria > Bacteroidota > Bacteroidia > Flavobacteriales_C > JBLIAZ01. The sequence goes on along the minus strand of JBLIBC010000044.1, from coordinate 8,619 downwards.
CATATGACGCACTTAAAAAGTGCTTGCCATAAAACAAGCATTTCTCTGCAATGTCAAGGTGCATAGACGCTGGCAACATGCTGATTACTATATCAGATGATTCTACCCACACACCTAATCTATCGTCCTTCAATACATCACAGGCCTCATACTGAACGATAGCATTATCAGCATCGTGGTTTTTCGGTAATGCTTTTGCAACAATTTTCAATTTCCATTTTTCATCCTGACACAACTCAATTAAATAACTAATCAGCACATCTGATGACTTACCAGCTCCAACTAACAATATGTTTTTCAATACTTGTGATGAATCTTTCATTTCCATACTTGTTACCAACCTTTAATTATAAATTATGAAACTATTAAAATAGCATAAATTAAGGGTTTACTGAAACAAAGTTCGATTTCTTACGTACAATTATTATATAAGGTCTATTCCTTTTAACAAAAAGCAAAGGTCATGCGTCAACTTAAAATCATAAAACAAGTAACTAATAGAGACTCAGTTTCTTTGGATAAATACTTACATGAGATCTCCAAGGAAGGTCTTATTACAGCTCAGGAGGAAGTTGAATTGGCTGTAAAAATTCGGAATGGTGATGAACGTGCTTTAAATAAATTAACACGAGCCAATTTAAGGTTTGTTGTTTCCGTAGCTAAACAATATCAAAATCAAGGATTAACATTGTCGGATTTAATAAACGAAGGAAATTTAGGACTTATAAAAGCAGCCAAAAAGTTTGACGAGACAAGAGGGTTTAAATTTATATCATACGCAGTTTGGTGGATTCGTCAAACCATATTACAATCAATAGCCGAACATGCAAGAATTGTAAGGTTACCTCTAAATAAATTAGGCGTCATTAGTAAAATAAATAAGGCCTACTCTGAATTGGAACAAACTTATGAAAGAGCACCCTCAATTAATGAGATTGCGGAAATTATTGATGTTCCCATTAAAGAAATTGAGGAGTCAATGAAAAATAAAAATAAAAGTATTTCAATGGATGCGCCATTGACAGGACAAGATGATTCTGGTAACATGTATGATACATTGGAGTCCAATAAAGAATCCAGACCAGATAGTGGATTGATGAATGAATCACTCAAAAAAGAAATCAAACGAGCATTGTCTATCTTATCAGAAAGAGAGTCTGCTGTATTGAAATTATATTACGGTATCAATAATAAAGTTAACGCCAATTTGACTTTGGAGGAAATTGGAATTAAATTCGGATTAACCAGAGAACGAGTCCGTCAAATCAAGGAAAAAGCCATCATTCGACTGCGAAGTTATTCCACAAGAAACAACCTGGTAACTTATTTGGGTTAACGTCATTTTCTTGCCTCAATAAAACCCTTAAAATCATCCTAAAAAAAACCCGTTCTGTAGAACGGTGCTCACAACAAATCCTTTATCTTTACTACTCATTCATGCAAAATAATTATGTTCGAAAAGCTCAAAATTTTACATGTGTTGTTGGTATTGACATTTGTACTAACCACACTGATTAAAACCATTTTACTTTTCGTTGACTCTGAAAAATTTGAAAAATACCGGGCAAAAACTAAACTTCCGGAAATAATTGTTACAATTTTATTTTTAGTTTCTGGAATTACTTTACTTGTGATAAAGGATGGAGGATTTCACATGTTATTCTGGGTAAAGTTAGGTTTGATTTTAGTCGCTATTCCTTTGACTATTATTGGATTTAAAAAACAAGCAAACATCCCCGCATTGCTGGGAACTTTCTTATTTATAATGACTTACGGGCTTGCCGAAATGGCGTCAAAAAAAGCTGTAGTTACTACCATTGAAGTGCCAGTTGATCAGGCAGGGACGTTGTCTCACGGAGAGACATTGTATGAATTGAACTGCGTACAGTGTCATGGTGATAATGGAAGTAAAAAATTAGGAGGAGCAAGTGATTTAGCTATCAGTACACTCAATGAAAAACAAATTATTGAAATGGTTTCACTAGGTAGTAAAATAATGCCTCCATTTAACACCTTAAACAAGAATGAGTTGCAAGGGATTTCAATTTTTGTAAAAAGTTTACAAGAATAAACTGATAAGGAGGGAGGATTACTTATGAAGAAAGGAAAACAAATACATGACTTATCTAAAAACGTTCAAGAAAAAGCTGTTTTAGTAGGTATCATCACACAGGGACAGAAACCAGAGATGGTGAAAGAGCACTTAGATGAGTTGGCTTTTTTAACCGAAACTGCTGGTGCTATTCCGGTAAAACAAGTAGTTCAAAAATTGGATCAGCCACATTCCAAAACCTTTTTAGGAAAAGGAAAAATGGAAGAGCTGGTCATTTACGTGAAGGACGAAGAAATTGACATGGTTATTTTTGATGACGAATTAAGCCCGTCGCAACTAAGGAATATTGAAGAATTATTAGAGGTTAAGGTATTGGACAGGAACAATTTAATTCTCGACATTTTTGCAAGCCGAGCGCAAACAGCTCATGCCAAAACACAGGTAGAACTTGCGCAGTACCAATACTTACTGCCTAGGCTGACAAACTTATGGACACACCTTTCTCGTCAAAAAGGTGGTGTAGGAATGAAGGGGCCGGGTGAAACGGAAATTGAAACTGACAGAAGGATTGTTCACGACAAGATTTCAAAACTGCAGCACCGTCTCAAGAAAATAAACACTCAAAAAAGCACACAACGAAGTAACCGTGCGCAAATGATTCGTGTCGCCTTGATTGGCTACACTAATGTTGGTAAATCAACGATATTAAATACCATTGCCAAAACGAATATACTAGCTGAAAACAAACTTTTCGCAACCCTTGACACCACGGTGAGAAAGGTTGTTGTGGAGAATTTACCTTTTTTATTATCAGACACTGTTGGGTTTATTCGTAAACTTCCGCACGGTTTAGTGGAATCATTTAAATCGACTTTAGACGAGGTTCGTGAGGCAGATTTGTTGATCCATGTCGTAGATATTTCACACCCTGCTTTTGAAGACCACATAAAAGTGGTGAATCAAACTTTAACCGAAATTGAATCAGCAGACAAGCCAACGATCTTAGTCTTTAATAAGATTGATGCATACACTTGGGATGAAAAAGAAGCTGACGACCTAACTCCAGCGACAAGAGAAAATATCAGTCTTAATGAATTGAAATCTACATGGATGGCAAAACAAGATACTGAATGCTTGTTCATTTCAGCTCAAGAAAAAGAAAACTGGGCAGAGTTTAGAGCACACATATATAAACGTGTTAGAGCTTTACACATCAAACGATATCCCTACAACGATTTTTTATATCCAGATCCTGAAAGTTATTCTTAACCATGGCAACACTAAACCCAGAAAAACAACACCGTTACGACAAAGCATACCTACGTATGGCCCGTGAATGGGCAAAATTAAGTCACTGTACAAGAAAACAAGTTGGAGCTATCATAGTTAAAGATGGTATTATCATTTCGGATGGTTATAATGGAACACCGACAGGATTTGACAATTGTTGTGAAAATGATCAAGGCGAAACGGAGTGGTATGTGCTTCATGCCGAAGCAAATGCTATTCTGAAATTATCTCGATCACATAACAGTGGACAGGGAAGCACTTTGTACATTACTCTTTCACCCTGCAAAGAATGCAGCAAGTTGGTGCTTCAAGCTGGAATTACAAGGGTAATCTTTATGAAAGGGTACAAAGACAGCTCAGGCATTGACTTTTTAAAACAAGCAGGTGTGGAGGTGAAATTGATAGAAGATATCACCAACTAATCATAGCCTTATTTGAACCTTATGAAAAAGTTTTTTTCAAGTAAGCCTGCTCAGCCATTAATTTACGCATTGTGTATTGTTATTGGTTTATTAGGTGGTAAAAAGCTATATCAAAGTCAATCGTATCAGTTGGGATTTTCAAATGCTGAAACCGGTAAGGGAAAGCTATATGATATATTAAAAAAGGTAAATGAGTATTACGTGGATAGCGTAGACACAAGAAATTTGGAAGAAAAAACAATTGTAAGTTTGCTGAAAAATTTAGATCCTCATTCTTATTATTTATCCAAGGAAAACATGTCCTCGGAGGATGACCGACTAAATGGAAATTTCAGTGGAATTGGCGTGGAATTTAAAATAATTGATGACACCATTGTGATTATGAGGGCGATTGAAGGTGGTCCTTCGTTCAAGATAGGCATTCAAACAGGAGACAAAATTATTGCAGTTAATGGCGGCGGGTTTACCGGAGACAGTGTAACTAGTCAATTGGCCATGAAACATTTGAAAGGAGAAAAAGGCACTGAAGTAAAAGTTAACTTTTTGCGTGATAATAAGATTGTGCAAACAACGATTACCAGGGGGGAAATCCCATTAAATAGTGTTGATGTTTTTACCGTTATTAAAAATGAAATAGGGTACATTAAAATATCCAGATTTTCTAAAAGAACCAATAGAGAATTCGAAGAGGCTGTAGCAGTATTACTAAAACAAGATGTGAAAAGTTTTATCATTGATGTGCGTGATAACCCAGGTGGATTGATGAGTTCAGTGGTCGAGGTCTGTGAGAGCTTACTTGATAAAAACAAACTAATCGTATATACAAAAGGAAGGCTCGAAAACGAAGAAGAAAAAAGCAGGTTGAAAGGAAAATTGGCGGACTATCCAATTTATGTGCTAATAAATGAAAATAGTGCGAGCGCAAGCGAAATTTTAGCCGGAGCAATTCAAGACAATGACCGGGGTACGATTATCGGTAGAAGGAGTTTTGGCAAAGGATTAGTTCAAAGGCCATTCATGCTTGCAGATGGCTCCGCGTTAAGGCTCACCATTGCTCGTTATTACACTCCGTCTGGAAGATGTATTCAGCGCTCGTATGAACATGGAAATGATGAATATAATCAAGAGAGCTACAACAGGGGCATCAACGGGGAACTAAGTACAGCTGATAGTATTCCAGTTGCAGACAGTCTGAAGTTTTACACTACAAAAGGAAAGTTAGTGTACGGTGGAGGAGGAATTGTACCTGATATTTTTATTCCAACTGATACTAGTTCGTTTAGTGATTTGGCAATTCAAATTCTAAACAAACAATTGGTAGAGCATTTCCTTTTACAAAATTTAAAATACTGGAAGGAGTTGCTACAAGACAAAGACTTATCACAATCTTATTTTATTTTAAAGGAAAAAGATATGATGTGGAACAAATTTACTTCCTATGTTCAAGCCCACGAGTTTTTCTTCGGAACTGAAAGGCGGAACATTAACCTATTAAAGAATCGAGTTGAGCCTATTCTTATTAATAAAATACTCCAGTTAAAATTCAACGAGCTAGGGCAACATTATTCACATTTCCAATCAGATCCTGAAATATTGAAAGCAGTTGAATTACACTTTTCTAATAAATTAAACCCATAAGGGTTTAATTTATTAGAAAAGTGTAATACCAATGTATTCGATTACCCTTTAACCCTTTCAGAATACTCCTTGGTCCTGGTATCCACCTTGATTTTATCTCCCATGTTAATGAATAGCGGCACCTTGATTTCAGCTCCAGTTTCAATTGTAGCTGGTTTCATTGCGTTAGTTGCAGTGTTCCCTTTTACTCCTGGTTCTGTATAAGTAATTTCAGCCTCAATAAATGCTGGTAATTCAACACCTAAAAATGTCTCGTCATCTGCCTTTACCATTGCTTCAACTTCCATTCCCTCTTTCAAAAATTGTGGAGAATCTATCAACGTTTTCTGTACAGCAACTTGCTCAAATGTTTCTGTATGCATGATGTGATAACCCATGTCATCGTTGTACAAATATTGATATTTTCTTCTTTCAATTCGAACCGGCGTAATTTTAATACCTGCTGTCCATGTATGATCAACCAACCTTCCGTTGTCTAAGTTTCTTAACTTTGTCCTCACAAAAGCAGGTCCTTTTCCCGGTTTTACGTGTTGAAATTCTACTATTTGAAATAATTTACCGTCTTTCTCTAGACATAATCCATTTCGGAAATCTGATGTGTCTGCCATGATTATTGTTTTTTATAGTCTCCTAAGTTAATTGTTTTATCACATATAAAATGCTCTTCTTCTTTATTGTTAGAACAAATTATTACCAACCTGTTTTTTTTATACTTAACTAAATTTTCTTGATACCATTTAACGGCTTCATTATCTAAATTAGAACAGGGCTCATCCAAAAATAAATAGGGAGTATCGCTCAAAAAACTCAGGCCCAACTTGAGCCTTTGTTTCATCCCTGATGACAACTCACTGATTTGTTTGTTTTCGCTACCCGTCAAATAGCAAAATTCAATTATGTCTTGAGACGATAATCGTTCATATGACTTTTTAAAAGTATAATGAAAATCAATTGCTTCCTTCACGCTGTGCTGATAAAATAGTTCCACAAATGGTGCGCAAATGCTAATTTTCTCGTGAATATCGTTTTCTAAACAGACACCTTTACTCGGTTCCCATTTTATATTTCCTTGAGACGGAACACTGTAACCGCATAACACTTTTAACAAACTTGACTTACCAGAACCATTACTACCAGTAATCAAATATGTAAACTCATGAGAAAAAGAAAGGGAGACAGATTTAAAAATCCACTCCCCATTATACTGTTTTCCTACGTTATTTACACTGATGTTCAAAGTACTATCCTTTAGGACTGAAATAACCTTTCATAATTCCGCGTTTTGACTCCTGCACAAATGATATGATTTCATCTCTTTCTTTTGACGCCTTTAATTCAGCTTCAACAAAAGAAATCGCTTGAGAGGTGTTCTGTCCTTTCAAATATATTTGACGATATATTCCTTGAATCTCGTTTATCTTTTCACTCACAAATCCACGTCTACGTAAACCAATAGAGTTAATTCCCACGTAAGACAATGGCTCTCTTGCCGCTTTAGTGAAAGGCGGTACATCTTTCCTGACCAATGCTCCTCCAGTAATCATCGCATGCTTTCCTATGGTCACAAATTGATGAACTAAGCTCCCTCCTCCTAAAATAGCAAACTCACCTATTGTAACATGGCCCGCAAGATTTACGCTGTTTGCTAAAATAGCATGTTCACCTATTAAACAATCATGTGCAACGTGCACATAAGCCATTAACAAAACACCGTCTTTAATTACCGTTTTATCCCTGTCTTTTGTTCCTCTGTTGATTGTAACACATTCCCTGATAGTGACATCGTCACCAATTTCCACAGTAGAGTATTCACCTCCAAATTTTAAATCCTGAGGAATTGCACCAATAACAGCGCCTGGAAAAATTTTGCAATTTTTCCCTATCCTCGTACCTTCCATGATTGTTACATTGGAAGCGACCCAAGTTCCTTCCCCAATTTCAACGTCTTTATCAATAGTCACAAAAGGTTCAATTACTACATTCTTCGCAATCTTTGCTTGCGGATGTACGTATGCTAGTGGTTGATTCATAATTTTTTCTTTTGGTAATACTACTTAATTTTTTGAATTTTCGCCATCATCTCAGCCTCTGCAACTACCTGACCATTTACTGAAGCAGTACCTTTCATGTGTGCAATCCCTCTTCTATAAGGAGACGCGTACGTTAAATCAAAAACAATGGTGTCCCCGGGAAGTACCATCTTCCTAAATTTTACTTGTTCAATCTTCATGAAATACGTTAAATAGTTTTCTGGATCCTCTAACCCAGCTAATACTAATATCCCACCAACTTGTGCCATCGCCTCCACTTGAAGTACTCCTGGAAATATAGGTTGCCCAGGGAAGTGACCCCTGAATATATCCTCATTAACACTGACGTTTTTTACACCAACAACCCTTTCAGGTGTCAATTCAATGACCCTATCAACAAACAAAAATGGTGGTCGATGAGGAAGTATTTTTTTTATACCTTCCACATCAAGAACCGTGTTATATAAATCGTAATCAGGTAATTTGCTCTTGACTTTCTTGTTAAATTGTTTAAGTAATTTACCAAATTCTACATTGGAACCATGGCCTGGTTTTGTGGCGATTATCTTTCCTTTTATAGGCTTCCCAACCAACGTTAAATCTCCAACTATATCAAGTAATTTATGTCTTGCAGGTTCATTCACGTGCTGCAATTCCAAATTATTAAGGATTCCCTCCTCCTTCACTAATACTTTATCCTTATTAAAAACTGTCGACAACCTGTCTAGCTCTTTTTGAGATACTTTCTTGTCAACTACTACTATAGCATTATCTAAATCACCTCCTTTAATTAAATTGTTATCCAGAAGGTGTTCCAATTCATGTAAAAAACAAAAAGTTCTACATGCAGACACTTCATCTTCAAAATCTTCAATTTTTTCTAAGGTGGCATGCTGCTTCCCAAGTACCTTGGAGTTGAAATCAATCATTGAAACAACATTATAGTGATCATCCGGAACAGCCATCAACTCTATTCCGTTTTCTGGGTCAGTGTATTTGATTATCTCCGTGATAACTAAATAATCTTTTTCAACACCCAAATCTTTAACTCCTACTTTTTTGATGGCCTGTATAAAAGGTAAGGAACTTCCATCCATGATTGGAACCTCAGGAGCGTTCACCTCGATCACACAATTGTCAATTCCCAAACCTGTAAGTGCTGCTAACAAATGTTCTACTGTTGAGA
>JBLIBC010000043.1:0-12976 GCA_047632015.1 Glaciecola sp. | reverse complement strand
CGATGAAGGTGGGCAATTAACGGAGGCAGTACGGATAAAACCTTATTCTGTGGTGTTGCTGGATGAGATTGAAAAAGCTCATCCTGATGTTTTTAATGTTTTGCTGCAAGTTTTGGATGATGGGAGGTTGACAGATAATAAAGGAAGGGTGGTGAATTTTAAGAACACAATTTTGATACTAACATCGAATATTGGATCGTCAATAATTCAAGCCAACTATGAAAAAGCGAAAGAGAAAAACTTGGATGAGATTCGAGAAAAAACAAAAACCGAAGTATTTGAGCTGCTTAAGCAAAGTGTACGTCCAGAATTTTTAAATAGAATTGATGAGTTAATTATGTTTACTCCATTGAGCCAAAAGCACATTGCTGAAATAGTGAAAATTTTACTTAAAGGTTTACAAGAGACGCTTGGCAAACAAGATATTACCTTGGAAGTCACGGATTATGCTCTTGAGGCCATTGCAAAACTGGGTTATGATCCTCAATACGGAGCGAGGCCTTTAAAAAGAGTAATCCAGAGAGAGGTATTGAATGAATTATCTAAAGAAATGTTAAAGGGTACAATAAAAAATGGCTCGAATGTGTTATTAGATGTGTTCGATGACGAGTTTGTTTTCAGGCCTAAGTTTGATGAAAAGTTAGTTGTAGAACAGGGTTAGGTTATGTTGAGTCAAACATTAAAGTAAGGTTTAATTGATGTTGTTTGTTTAATTGGGGAAGTCTGGAGAGGCTTCCCCTTTTTTGTGCATTAGATTGACTATTATAACTTCAAATTGATATTTGTGTGTAATTTAGAAACTTATTTAGTAATCTTCCGTAACCTTTAATATGACTACTGCACTTACAAAAATGTTAAACATTAAACATCCTATTATCATGGCTCCCATGTTTTTGGTGAGTAACGCTAAGATGATTGTTGCTGCTTTGGACAATGGTATCACTGGAGCTTTTCCAGCTTTGAACTACAGGACAGAGGCAGAATTACGATCAGCCATTCGAGAAATCAAGGAGAAATCATCTGGATTGTTTGGGGTAAACTTGATAGTGAATAAGTCTAACATTAAATTAGATTATCAATTAAAAGTTTGTGTGGAGGAAGAAGTAGGTTTTGTGATTACTTCCTTGGGTAGTCCTAAAGAAGTGATTAAACAATGTAAAGCCAAAGGAATATTTGTTTTTTGCGATGTCGTGGATGTCAAGTATGCTAAGAAAGTGGAAGAATTAGGAGCTGATGGGATAATAGCTGTGGATTCTAGTGCAGGAGGACATTGTGGTCCTATGTCAAAGGAGGAATTAATTCCGTTACTTAAAAAAGAGTGTAATATTCTTGTTATTTCGGCAGGGGGTGTTACGTCAAAATCGGACGTTGATAATGCTGTTAATCTTGGTGCTGATGGAGTGTCAGTAGGAACTTTATTCATTGCTACTCAAGAAAGTGAGGTGTCCGAAGACTATAAGAATGCGATAGTGCAGTATGGCGCTAAAGACATTATATTAACTAAACAGTTATCTGGTTCTTCAATAACGGTAATCAATACTCCGTACATGCAAAGTCTTGATAAAGATGGTGGGTTTTTAACTTGGCTCATGAAAGCACTTCCTTTTATGAAAAAGTACATTAAGATGCTAATTATGTACAAAGGAATGAAAAGCGTAGAGCAAGCAGCTCTGAAACCGACCTATAAAACGGTATGGTGTGCTGGGACCGCTATTGAACACGTGAAAAGTATTGTTCCGGTAAAAGAGGCTATAGGTAGGCTGATATAGAGGGATTTGTTTTTTTTGTAATTGATTATATTTATTTGACAAAATAATATAAACTAAAATGGCAAGTGTTGTCGGAAGCCAGTATTGTAATTTTAAACGCTATAGGTGCAAGTTCAGTTGGTGCCTATAGTAATTGCACTGTCTCTGCAGCTAATTTAGCAGATGGTGTTTATGTTCTGATTTTGTATGACGCTTCAGGTGCATTTATATCAAAAAAAAAATTGTAAAAAAGTAATAAGTATTAAGTGGTCAAATAAAAAAGACGTGCATCTAGCACGTCTTTTTTATTTGACCATTTTTAAAGTTAAAAGTTTACTTCGTTCATTGTTTTATGGAAAACACAAATAAGTGTTTTGTCACAGTGAATAAATAATCGTTTGCTGTTATATGACAATTTCAAGTTTTGGAAAACACAAAGTTTTCTTTTTGTTAAATCACATCGAACGAATTGATGTGATTATTGCAACAGATGTAATTCAAACAGCGAAAATAAATAAAGAATTATAGGAGTAATAGATTACTTTTAATTTTGGAGCTAGGGAAGCTTAATTTATTTAAAATTAGTTTTTTAACTAAAATTAAAACCCATGAAATTTGCTCACAATAATTATATATAATGGCAGATGTTAAAGTGACTAGTCCAAATGAATTAAGGTACTTCCTAGGGAAGGGTGAAATTCAAAAACTATCTACCGTAAGTACACTGAAGGGAGTGATATCGATAGTTACAGAATGGGGGCTAATTATTGCAGCTGCTTATTTTTGTGAAAAATATTTTCATTGGACGCTGTACATCGCTGCTGTTGTTTTTATAGGAGCAAGGTTGCTAGCACTTGGTCTTATTATGCATGAAGCTGTACATGATTTGGTTTCAAAAGACAAGCACCTCAATGAGGTTCTGGGAGAAGTTTTTTGCGCATGGCCATTGTTTATTTCAATGAGATCGTATCGTATAAAGCACTTAGCACATCACAGGTGGTTGAATACCGATCAAGATCCTGATTACGTAGCAAAAACAGACATTAATTGGAGATATCCAATGAGGTTGAGTCGTTTTTTTAAAGTGTTAATTGTTCAAGTTTCTGGATTGGGTGTGTTTGAAACTTTTCGAGTGATGTCAGGTGCCAAGTTAAAGAGCAAAAAAAAAAGGTCTTCAGTTAGGTATAAGGGAGCTAGGATTTTATTTTACATTATAATTATAACATCATTTGTTTTCTTTGAGAATGGAATGCTTTTGGTTAAATATTGGATTATACCTTTTGCTACATGGACGCAATTAATTAACAGATTAAGAAGAGTGGCTGAGCATTCAGGAATTGAAGGTATGCCTTCACAGTTGCAAACAAGAACAACAATTCATGGCTTTATTGTAAAGTTATTAATGGTTCCTAAAAACATATCATATCATTTCGAACATCACTTGTACCCAGGGATTCCTTGTTACAATTTGCCAACTGCACATTTAGAATTGCTCAAATACAAAGAGGTAAAACAGAACATGTACATATCTAAAAATTATGTATCAGTATTCCATGACTGTGTACATCAAAAAATCAAGAACAAATGAGGTTTAAAGAATTTGATTTACCCATTGTTCCAGGTAGAGGGTTGGTAACTAAAAGTGCCATGGAATTAAGATTAGCTTATTTAAAAGAAAATGATTTTTCAATTGATAAAATAGCTGATTCATCTTTAGAATTGAACGATATACAGAACAACATTGAGTCTAACGTGGGGTCTTTAGAAATCCCATTAGGATTGGTTGGTCCTATAAAATTTTGCAATAATGAGAATGATGAACTAGTTTATGCTGCGGTAGGAACTTTAGAGGGTGCTCTAGTAGCTAGTATGAACAGAGGGGCAAAAGCGCTGAGCTTGAGCGGTGGCTTCAAAGCAAATGTACACTGGCAAAAAATGGTGAGGTCGCCTTTCTTTTTGTTTGAAACGGCTGAGGAAGCTGAGCAATTTAAATCTTACATCAATTCATCTTTCAAAAAAATAAAAGCTGTTACCAAGCAGTATTCAAATCATGCAGAGTTACTGAATATTAATGTACTAGTTCGGGACGAGAATGTCCACCTTAAGTTTGTGTATTCAACTGGTGATGCCTCGGGGCAAAACATGACTACCACATGTACTTGGCACGCAATGCTTTTTGTGGTTGATGAATTTAAAAAGAGTGCTGATATTGTCCCAAAGGATTTTGTAATTGAGGGCAACGGTGCGTCGGACAAAAAGGTATCTCAGTACAACATAAAAAATGGGAGAGGGATAAACGTGTCTGCTGAATGCTTCCTTTCGGAACAGGTCATCAATAAAGTGCTAAGGACCACCTCGAAAAAAATGGAAGACTGCTTTAATCCATCAAGAAAATTGGCAAATGAGGAAGGAATGGTGGGGTATAATATCAATGTGGCTAATGCAGTAGCCGCATTTTTTATTGCTACAGGTCAGGATTTAGGAAGTGTACACGAATCGGCCGTTGGATTTTTGGAATTGACTCGAAACGATAAAGGATTACATTTGAAATTAACGTTGCCAAATTTGGTGGTTGGAACAGTAGGAGGAGGGACACAATTACCTACTCAAGCCGAAGCACTTAAACTAATGGGTTGTTTGGGGACTGGAAAAGTCAACAGATTAGCTAAGGTTATCGCAGGATTCGCTTTAGGTTTGGAAATATCCACCTATGCAGCAATTGTGAGTGGTGAATTTGCCAAAGCTCATGAAAAACTAGGGAGGAATAAACCTGTGCAGTGGTTGCTAAGATCTGAGCTGACAAGCGATTTTTTAAAATCAGCGATCCAGCATAATAAAGAATCAATTGAATTAATAAGTGAGTCAGGTGATGATTTACTCGAGAATGGTATCCTTACTAACATTGCTAGCCGAATCAGTAAAAAGCTAATAGGATTTGTCCCTTTAAATATAAAACGTACAGGTAAAAACGGAATTCGTTCAACGCAAAAAGTGCTGCTTAAATCGAAGGCGCTGGATCAAGAAATAATAAAAGGACTTCACTTGATGGCTTCTTCGATTGATACGGAACTAGCTGATTTAATTAAAGATTTTGAAAGTAAATTAGAATATAAAAACTCTCATATAAAGGAGATTCATGTTAACGCAAAATTACATGAGTTGCGATATCAGTACATTCCAAAGTATTATGGAAAGAAAATTGTTTCAAAAAGAGAAATTTTCTTTTTCATTCAAGAGTTTTTTGATTATTCAAAACTGAAGATTGTCGAGAGTGAGAATCAGCCAGAACTTTGGGGTGATGTTGAAATTAAAAATGTTTTAAAGGTATTATCAGATTTCCATCAATTAAGTGGGATGAAGGATGTTCCATCTATTCAGGAATTTAATGCCTTTGACGCTATTCCTTTGTATAAAAAGCTGTTGCAAATTGTCATTAATGAACGAGTAACAGCATCTCATATTGAGCCTTTAAATGCTTTGGTTAAAGGGATGCAAAATTGGGAACATGAATCGGCAAGCATTGAAATCCCTAAGACGGTAATTCACAATGACTTTAATCCTAGGAACATTGTTATCCGAGAAAATGGAATCCCTTGTATTTATGATTGGGAACTAGCAGTCATAGATTTTCCCTCAAAAGATGTGGTCGAGTTTTTAAGTTTTGCACTGGCACGTGATTTTTCAAAAGAAGAAATGTTTGAATACTTAAATTATTACTCCAGCCATAATAGTAAGTGCAGCACAAAGGCTTGGAGCAAAGCATTTACTTATTCATTAAAAACCTATATTGCTACAAGAATATCATTTTATGAAGTATCAGGAATTGTAATTAAATACGATTTTTCTTCCAGAATATTAGAGGTGTCATTACGCATGTTAAAATTCCTACAAGAAGATGAATGAGCTGGTTAGACATTGTCTTATAATAGGACTTCCACTCATTGTTAGCAACATATTACATATGATTGCAGTTAAAAAGGACTTGTGGAGCTTTCTGTCTATTTCGATATCTGCAAGGCTGTTTGGTAAAAATAAGACATGGAGAGGCTTTGTTTTCATGATCACAGCAAATGCAATATTATTAACATTATGCAATATACTGCTTGGCTTTAAATTGGAAGCTCCAATTGTATTAGGTGCAGTATTTGGATTTATATATTTAGTATTTGAACTTCCTAATTCGTATTTAAAAAGAAAGGTTGGAATTAAAGCAGGTGATAATCATCAACGATTTAAATATTTTTTCTGGTGGATTGATAAATCTGATTCTACCTCAGGATTGTGCTTAGTGTATTACTTACTTGGTTATGTCACTGGAAAGGATGCATTTTTAATGTACTTAATATTGTTTTTAACTCATGTTTTGATATCCAAATTGTTGGTTTATTTAAAAATTAAAAAAAGCTTTTAATGCGTATTAAATACCTTTCAGATAAATTGGATAAGGGCAATTGTGGAGCTAAAGCTTTCTATTTGTCCGATATGATACGTAAAGGTTATAATGTCCCTCAAGGCTTTGTTATTGTTAAATCAGTACATCAAGATTACCTTGAAAATGAATCAACTTTTAACAAGGATTTTATCACTGAATTAAAAGAGGCGCTTGCAACTATAGGATCTAAAAAGTACATGGTAAGGAGTTCTGCAATCGGTGAAGATTCTGCGGACAGCTCATTTGCAGGTCAGTTGGAATCGTATCAATCAAGTAATGGTTTTGAAACAATTCTTGAAAACATTAAATCTTGTTGGAAATCCTACGGAAAAAGCAATGTGGCAGCATATGAACAAAGTTCAGGGAAGGTGCTCAATGGAATGGCCGTTGTTGTTCAAGAATTAATATCACCTGACATTGCTGGAGTAATATTCACTAGGAATCCAATGGCCGAAAATGAATTGTTAATTGAATATGTTGATGGTCATGGTGAAAATTTGGTAAGTGGGAACGTTCATCCTACCACTTTGAACTACGTTAGAGTTATGGGGGCTGTGGTGGCCAAAAAGGAAGATCGTTTTGGTGAGGCTATAGAGATTTCACAAAAGTTGGAGTCAGATTATGGTATGGCCCTGGATATAGAGTGGGCAATTAAAGACCACGTTTTTTATTTATTACAGTGCAGACCTGTTACTACTATAGCAAAGGGTGAATTAATTCATTGGTCGAATACGAATGTTAACGAGAATTATCCAACAGCAATAAGTCCCTTACTGTATTCCATTGCAAGAGAGTCATATTACCATTACTTCAAAAATTTATCAAAATTATTTTTAATACCCGAACGTAGTATTCAAGAATTAGAATCGTCGTATGCTAATGTGATTGGCGTTTTTGCTTGTAAAATGTACTACAACATGAGTAGTATTTATCGCATTTTTTCGTCTTCTCCATTCTCTAGCATCTTGCTGAAATCATTTAATGATTTTGTAGGGCATAATGATGAATCAATTGAACGCAAGCAAGGATCTATTTTTGGAAAAATAAAATTTTCAATCAGTGTAATTAAACAGAATTTAGCTCTAAAGAAGGCAGTACTTCAATTTGAAAATACGGTAGACGAATTCAAAGATAAATCCAGTAGTGCTGTGTCTTTTGATGAATTAAAAAGTTCTTTTCACTCGTTTGTAGAAATCAGAATGCACAGCTGGTACAAAGCGTCTTTAGCTGATTTCTTTGCAATGGTTCATCACGGTATTTTAGGTGTTATTTGTGAAAAGCATTATAGTGACGATGCTACCAAAGTTCATAATAAATTAATTCAGGCAATCCCAGATTTGGTTAGTACAGAGCCAATTTTATTGATTCATGATATATTAGTTGCGATGAGGTCTGATAAAAACCTATATCACAAATTTTTATCTCTAAGTTCTAATGAGTTTTGGGAAGAAATTAAATTAAACACAGGAGGTGTTTTACCAATCGAATTGATTAGCAAATACATTTCAGAATGGGGTTTTCGATGTTCAGGAGAGTTGATGTTAACTACTAAGAATTACACTGACGATCCTGAAAAATTTATTTCACTCCTTCAGCAGTACGATAAATTTCCTGACAAAGATCCAAGAGTACTACTGCAAAATAAAGCAGAAGAACGTGAACAAGTCATGTCTGATTTTAAACGACATATTTGGAAGAAATACTGGTTTTTTCCACCAATAGCTATTTTACATGTGTTCTTTTTGAAATTAATTGTAAAACTAGCTACTAATGGTATCAAATCACGAGAAAGAGTTAGGCTGAAACAAGCTTTGCTTTATTATGAACTTAAAAAATTAATCAAAAAATGCGGGAAGGAATTTAAAAGAAGAGATTGGTTACTCGAGCAAGAGGACATTCTTTTTATGAGGTATCAAGAAATCATCGAGTTATTGAATTCCTCGAGTATGATACCAAACGCCAACAAAACAAATGTTTCAAATTTGAAAAAAGCACATGCAGTGCAAAAAGAAATGAAGTTTCCTGATGAGTTTTCTTGTGTAAATGGAGGAGATTATCAACCTGTTGAAACAAAAAAAGGGAATGCAAAAGATGATAATGAAAAAGTAATGAAAGGCATGAGCGCTTGTGGCGGAAAAGTAACTGCTAGGGCTAGGGTGCTAGATTCAATTATGGAAGCAGGAAAAATTGAACAAGGAGATATATTAATCACTAGACAAACCGATCCAGGTTGGATAGTTGTTTTTCCCTTGATCAGTGGACTTGCTGTGGAAAGAGGAGGGATGCTTTCACACGGTGCTATCGTATCAAGAGAGTTTGGGATTCCTGCTGTTGTTGGGGTCAAGGATGTGACAAGTAAAATTAAAGATGGGCAAATGATTTGTTTAAATGCGGATACGGGCGAAATAACACTTATCGATGAATAATTTGATTACATACTTCAGAGAAAGAATTAATTTTCCAATGTGGATTATTCTTTCTTTGCTATTGTATTGGCTAGGCGCAGGAGATGTGCATACAGATTATAGGTCGATTGGAGTGGTGATCTTGATATCTGTGTTTTTAATAACCATGAGGTTGTTTGATGATCTTTTCAGCTTCAAACTTGATTCAAAAAAGGAAAACAGATCTTATACTGATCGTGATGTCCAAAAATCATTAATAATATATGTGATAATTTCAATGATAGGGTTGTCTGCAGTTACTATTGTAATTGAACATCACATAGGGGCGGCTTTGGTTTCCTATTTTGTTGGCAATTTTGTCCTTTACTTGTTGCTTTTTAAGTTTGAATTCTTCCGGTTTCTTTTGCCACTGGTTAAATACGCTTTTGTTGCTGCATTACTAATGGAAGAGTTAACAGTTTTACCTTTGGCTTTACTGGCTATGTTTGTCCTGTTTGAATTGATTGACGATAACAAGTCAAATGTGATCGTAAAAATGGCATTGCTAACTGCAGCCTACTTACTACTTGTGTCTATTTCTAATTTCTCTGAAGACTTAATATTACATGTTGTTGCCTACACAGCAAGTGCTATCTTGTTGTTTTTTAACTGGAAATTTATCCCGTATTTTATAATAATACTATTTTTTACAATAAGAATAATCATTTAAATTATGAGCAATTTGGACCCTTTGAAAGCAATCAAAGAATTAAATAATCCTGAAAGATTTCATTTTGAAAAAGTGAACTGCTACTTGTGTGGCAGTGACCAGAGTGAAAAATACTTAGTTGGAGTAGATGATTTAGGAGGAAAGGAAGGTGAGTTTTTATACGTAAAATGTAAAAATTGTGATTTAGTATATCAAAACCCTCGTTTGCCAATTAATGAAATAAAAGAGTTTTATGATTCCGAATACATAGCGCATCGTAAAAAGAAAAACTGGGGAGTTTTAACACCTTTGTATAAGCATGCAATGAGTAAGCATGACCGAGAAAAAGATAAGCTAGTAAACAAGTACAAGCTAGTCACTAGTGAAACAAAAATACTTGATGTTGGCTGCGCTGTGGGAACCTTTTTACTTTTTATGGAAAAAAAACATGGATGTAAAATAAGTGGTGTCGACTTTAAGGAAGACCTATCTTACCCAGGTTTTGAAAAAATTGATTTTCATGAAGGGTTGTTTTATGAGCAAAATTTACCTGAAAAATCATTTGACATTATTACGATGTGGCACTTTTTTGAACACGATTACGACCCCAATAAAACATTAGAGTTTGCTAAGAAATTACTAAAACCGGATGGCGTTCTTGTCATAGAAGTTCCTCGACTAGATTCTGTGACCTTCAAATTGTTTAAAAGCAAATGGCCAGGTGTTCAGGCTCCTCAACACACTGCTTTGTTTGATAAAAAAAGGTTCATAGATATTTTGAAAAAGCATGATTTTGAAATAGAACAACACTTACCCTACGGGGCTTTCCCTCCTTATTTTTACATTTTTACTGGGTTTTACTTTAAGCTGTTTGGTAAGGGCTTGAATTTGGATAAAATTATATTTCCATATTTTTTAGGACAGTTATTATTAACTCCCATGTTGTGGTTTCAGAAAAAATTAAACCTATCAATGCAAACAGTGATATGTCGAATTCGATAAAAAACATACTACAGCTAACAGTTGTGTTTTCTTTTTTGACCTTAACAGGTACATTTGCTGCGTTGTTACGATTGATTTCATTTGGAGGATTGGTTCCTTTTAATCGCAAGTATTTAATTGCGTGGTCATCCAAAGTTATTCTACAAATAGTCGGAATTAAATTGGAATTGCCTAAATCGATCAATATTACTAAAGCAGGTACATTTATTACTTTTAATCATAATTCGTACCTGGATATTTTTGCTTTAACAGCTTTAGGGCTTTCCACAACGTCATTTATACTTTCTGAAAAAACACTTAAAATAATCCCGTTAACCTTATCGGCTTACGGAATTGGTGTTCGGTACATTCCGCAAAAGAAACATCCCAAACGAAGATCTTTGTTTTTTGAAAAAATAGAACAAGTCATTCGCGACGGGAAATTAAACATTGCTGGGGCATCAGAAGGGGTGCATAATCATCATCATGGTGTTGATATGTTCAATAAAGGTGTTTATAGAATGGCGATGAATAGTAAAATGACTATTCTTCCAATGTTCATTTATGTTCCTGAAGAGTCAAATCCATTTAACAAATACAAGTACTTTAAAAGAGGGATATTGAAACTTGAAATAATGGAAGAAGTTGATACAATTAATTGGAATGAGGATGATTTGGAAAAGAATGTTGACTTTATGAGAAGCCGCTTTGTAAACAAGTTTAATCAATTACATCACAAACAAATTATTTAATGGATCAGGTTAATAATAAATATCGTCCATCAGCAGGTAAAGCATTGTTATTTATTGCTGGTCCTTTTCTTTTTGTCACGAGTTCAGTTTTATTTCTGTTTTACTTCGATACCTTTTTTTGGTATATTATAGGGCAAGTTACGTTGTCAATATTTTTATTTCAATGTTTCATTTTGTTGCATGAATGCGGGCATCAAAGCTATTTTAAATCTAAAATATTAAATAAGGCAATTGGATTCTTAATGGGTTTTATTTCTTTGATTCCGTTTAAAAGTTGGGTAGAGATTCATAATTTACATCATAAGTGGACAGGGTTCAGGGATAAAGATCCGACTACTGAAGGCACGGTAAGTCCAAAATACAACTTGTTGTTGCGATCAGTAGTAAATGTTTCTTGGTTCTTTTTTATCCCGCTTTTCACTGTAGCTTATCGATTAGGAAATTACTGGGGAATTAAAAAAATAAAAAAGCACGTGAGGTCTAATAAATTAGTAAATATATACTTGAACATCATCATTCAGTTAATACTGTATGTAGCAATATGCTGGTATGCTTGGGGTTTTATTCTAGTATATATAATTCCTGCATATGTGCTGAGTTTAATTATAAGTGACTTATTTATATTAAGCCAGCATTCTCATATTGAAATACCTGTTGCAGGAAATAATGTGGTAAAACCAATTAAGTACCTTGATCAGGTTAAATATACACGCAGTATATTGTTTGGTAAATGGGTAAGTAAATTATTGTTTTTGAACTTCAACTTGCACGAAGCACATCATGCTTATCCATCAGTGCCAGCATACTATTTGGAAAAAGTAATTATCAGGGACGACAATGCAATTTGCTTTTTTGAGTACCTAAAAAAAGTAAAACGGATGAGTGGAATGAAGTTTATCTTCAATACCTCAAAAGATAAAATTTAGTAGAATTATTATGATTGGATGTTTACGAGATATTGGAAAAAGAAAAGAGGTTAAATGCACTACTATTTAACCTCTTTACAACCTATACACTTAATTTTGCAGATCTCCACCTGCGCTTAACTTAACTTACGGTAAAGAAACTCCAATTGTGCTTACCTGTGTTTACAATTAACGGAAAAGGGTTTACAATTTCGTTAAAATCAGTATTGACTACGTTTTAACTGGAATCGTATAGCTTTTAAATTGACCGAAATAACCAACGATGTTGAGGCTCAGTAACCTTGCTTCAGTAAAGTGCAAATGTTTTCTTTTTCGGGCAAACTCAAGTAGGGGTATTCAATTTTAGAAAGGAAAAGCCCATTAGGATGTGCAGGATGTTTTTCAGTTTCAGGGCAATTGTTATCCAACATGTCTTGAAAATTATCTGTAGATAATTCCCCAGTTCCAACTTGGATGATACTGTCTACAATAATTCTCATCATTCCTCTTAAAAATCGATTCGAAGTCATGGTGAAGTGCATTCTAGTTTGGTTTGGAGTAACCAATAAATTCGCACTGAAGACTTTGCAAAGAGTGTTGTCATGGATGTCAGGCTGCTTGCAAAAGTGACGAAAGTCGTTTCCTTTCATTAGTAGTTTTACAGCTTTACTCATGCTTTCAAAATTTAAGTTTTCCTTTTCGTACAAGGAGCTGTATTTGTTTAGGACAGGATCATTCTGGAAATGAATAAAGTAGTCGTAGGTTCTAGATGTGGCGTCAAATCTTGCATGTTGCTTGTCTTGCATTTTTACGACATCATACACCACTATATCATTTGGTAAGTTTTTATTCAGTCTAAACTTTAAGTCAAAAGTTAAAAGATCATCTAAATTGATGTGAAGCATGTATTGTGAAGCGTGGACACCAGCATCAGTTCTCCCGCATCCATATACAGTCACATGAGTTTTGAATATTTTAGACAAACTTTTTTCGATAGTCTCTTGTACCGATTTTGCCTCGGCCTGTCTTTGCCAACCCCGATAGTTATTTCCGTCGTAACTTATG
>JBLIBC010000042.1:0-13001 GCA_047632015.1 Glaciecola sp. | reverse complement strand
CGACTACTGGGTTATGAAATTAAGTGAGCTAACAGGAGCGGTTGAATGGGATTCAACTTACGGAGGAGTTAATGATGATTTTCTTGATGTACTCCTTCCAGATGTTCATTCAAATGCCATATTTGCGACAGGGTCAACTAGTTCAGCGGCAGGAGGAAATAAAACTTCTACATCTTATGGTGAGTCAGATTTTTGGGCAATAAAAATTGATTCAGCTGCTGGTGTAATATGGGATGTTACCTTTGGAGGAACAGCCAATGATGTGTTGACCGATGCGATTACAAGTCCCGAAGGAGCTATTATCGTTGGTGGATATTCTAATTCCGCCATAGGTGGTAGCAAAACAACAGGTAACAATGGTGGTTATGATTATTGGATTATAAAAATTGATACTGCTGGAGGTCAATATTGGGAAAAAAACTATGGAGGAAGTCAGGATGATACCTTGCAATCATTAGACATGAGATGTGATAGGGGAATACTTTTAGGCGGTTATTCAGCATCAGATATTTCAGGAGACAGGTCATTCAGCAACCGAGGATATGAGGATTATTGGGTAATAAGACTTGATGTAGAAACAGTTCCGAAATTTAAAGACAGTGACCATTGTTTTGGCACTGTAATGCATTTTTATGACGATTCTCAAATTTGGCCGGAACAATGGACGTGGGACTTTGATGATCCTGCTTCAGGTGTCAACAGTTCACAAGAACGTAATCCATTACATCAATTCAGCGCCCCTGGAGAATACAGTGTTACGATGGTAGTAAAAGAGGGTTGTCAAAAGGATACCTCTATCACCCAAACATTAAATGTTTGGGAAAATGAAATTGCAGGTAAAGCTAAGTTGGGAGCTCCTACAACTTTATGTATTGGAAAGGAATTAGAATTAGAAAATGACCCTACCATTGAACTACCTCTTAATGCTACTCATTTATGGGGAGGTGGTGAAACGACTAAAAAAATCACTATTGATTCAATTGGTATATACAGTTTATCGCTTACTAGCGGATACTGCACCTCTACTGACACAATTGAAATATTTCCTTGTCCAATTATTTATGTTCCAAATGCATTTTCACCTAACAACGACGATGACAACAACAATGAGTGGGGATTTGTAGGGATAGGAATTATCGATTTTGAATTGTATGTATTTGATCGTTGGGGACTTTTAATATACTATGCTGAAGATATTGACGAATGGTGGGACGGAACTTACAAAGGTCGAGATGTTCAGCAAGACGTGTACGTGTACAAAGCCTTTTATCAAGGCGTTGCTTCAAATCAACAAGCTGTGGTAGGAACCGTTACGTTAGTAAAGTGATGTGGTTTGTCTAAAATTGTTTTTAAACTAAACTTTGTGCTTTCTGCGAACGATTAATCCAAATAGCGCTGTTGTCCAAAATGAAAATAAAGCATAAACCAAAACAGGTTGTTGTATTTCCGTATTTTGAATAAAACTTCCAATTACTATGAATGCGAGTGCTGTATTTTGAAGTCCTACTTCAACTCCAATAGTCATTGAGGTGTTTTGCTTAAGCCGAAGAGCTTTGGAAATCAAAAAACCAATTATTAGTCCAAAGACATTAAACAAAACAAGGGTTGGGAGTAAGTCTTGAATATCATTTATTGTCAATCCTACACCGCCATCTTTTTCATTTGCAAACAGTTTAATGGCAAACATGGTCCCTAGTAAAGTAATGGTAACCAATTTTAAATAGGCGATTTTAAGTGTTTTGCTTCCAATAGTCAATTCAATATTTTTTAAAGCAACTTTACTAATTGGAGGCAATTTATTTTTTGTTATCATTCCAACAAATACTGGTAAAGTGGTAATTAATAGCAATTGTAACAAAGAATCAAAGTAGTTCAAGTTGCTTATTTCATCATGTCCTAAAAAGTACCTTAAAATAAAACTTCCTAAGAATGGAATTAAAAATACAACAAGAACACTGTTGACTGTTGTCATTGCTACCGATAGTTCAGTATTACCTTTTAACAAATAACTGATTAGATTTGATGTGGTTCCGCCAGGACATATTGAAAGAATAAGCAAGCCAGCTTTCCATTCAGGTTGAATATCAGATGTTAAACAAATAACAAAAGCAAGGAGTGGTAAAACTACTATTTGAATACTTAATCCAATACCCAAGGCTTTTGGTTGCTTAAGGACCATTTTGAACTTATCCAATGTAAGAGTCATCCCAATGCTAAACATGATTAGCATCAGTACGAAACCAAGCAAAATATTTACCACATTCATAGCGTCGAACATCAGTCAATAAAATTATGTATTTTCACAAAAAAATCACATCATAATGAAAAAAATAATAGTCTTTTTGAGTTTAAGTTTATTAGTTTCTGCTGCTGGATTTTCCGATGAATTGGAAAGTGAAAGCACTTCGGACAATGAATTGGAATATGATTCGACAGAGTTAATGAATTCCGTACTTGAATTGCTTGCTCACGACAGCGTGGGTAATAGTTTTAGTTACGAATATGGAACAATAGACATTGGAGATGGTATGGCTAAACTAGTTGTCCCTGAAGGGTTCAAATACTTAAGCCCTGAAAAAAGTGCTATTGTAATGACTGATTTATGGGGCAATCCTCCATCAGAATCATATGGAATGTTGTTCCTTGAAAACGAAACACCAGTTTCTGACACATTCTCATTTGCGGTAGAAATTAGTTTTAGCAAGGAGGGTTATATTGATGATGAAGATGCTGAAGACATCGATTATGAGGAACTACTAGAAGGAATGAAATCTGACATTAACGATGCTAATCAAGGTCGTGTTGATGCTGGATATCAATCCATTGAACTACTAGGGTGGGCATCTGAACCATTTTATGACCAAGAGCATAAAAAATTACACTGGGCAAAGGAATTGCTTTTTGAAGGGGAGGAGCTTTCAACGTTAAACTACGACATTAGAATACTTGGAAGAAAGGGTGTTTTGAGTTTAAATGTCATCAGTAATATCGAACACTTGGAAACCGTTAAGAAAAACATTGATCCAATAATACACAGTACTCATTTTTCCGAAGGTCATAAATACAGTGATTTCGATCCTGATATTGATGAAATAGCAGCCTACGGTATTGGCGGATTGATAGCCGGTAAAATGCTTCTTAAAGTAGGATTCTTAGCCAAATTTTGGAAAATCATTCTTATTGGAGGTGCCGCTGTCATTGCCGGAGCTAAAAAGTTTTTCGGAAAAGGGAAGGCATAATAAATCCACTCTGGAAATCAAGCAAATTTGTTTTGATGAAAAGAGGAATCATGCTACAATTACTAGTATGTCAAAACATACTTATACCACGCAAAAAACTCCCTGCTAATTGATATGAAATCTTTCCATTCGTAATAGTCACAACTTGCTGTATTTACCTCATTAAATCCCACTTGTTGTAATGAAAGCTTACATCTTGGTACATGAAAAAATTGTGAAACAACAATTACTGAACTTGATTTATCAGTGATTTTAGCAAGGTTAATTGCTGTCAACCTCGTAGTATTTCCCTCATTATCAACAATGATTTTTGTAGCACGAACCCCTTGCTTAATAAGGTATTCTTTCATTTTCGCACCTTCATTAAAACCCTCTTTTCCAAGCCCTCCACTTACAAAAATAGTATCGGTGCGTTCGTTGTTATATATTTCTACTGCCTTGTCAAGTCTTGCAGCTAAGCGTTTTGATAAGGTCCCATCTTCATTTACCTTACTTCCAAAGACAACAGTATATACACCGAAAGAGTATTCATTTTGAGTACCTAGTACAGCAATGGTAACTACGTGTGTTACAAACCACATAGAAAGAATCCAGAAGGTGTACTTTATTGCTTTTTTCATGGTTTGTATTTGGCTTTGAAAGTTTTAAGCTTCCTTGTAAAACTAATCAATTCACTTTTGAAATTAACTTCAAGTCAATTAAGTAAATAAACACCACTCCCAAAAAGTACATCAACAAATCCATGAAGCTGAAAGAGCTTCCCATGGTAATGATTGCCCAATAATTGTCCTGGAGACCTAACCATTCAATTAAATGAAAGTACTGGGTAGCTTCCACAAAAAAGGAAAACAACAAGGTCCCAATTGCCAATGTAGTGGGTTTAATTTTTAGGATGCTTTTAATGGTTGAATAAATAAGCACCACTACTATAAAATCACCGAAAAACGGACGAAAAAAATTGTCGTTTATCCACAATGAGATGTAAATTGCACTCAATAGTGCTGCTGTAGTGATAGCAATAAATATACTTTTTTGTTTGTTCATGCTTACTTCCCTTAAGTTGAAATTATGCCACTAGATTATCAACTGATTTTATTGCTATTTTTTTTATTTGTCGTAACGTGGTGCTTTTTATTATTACATGTGTTACTGAGGCTGCTACCGAGAATTTAAATTCAAATGTCATCTTCATTTTTTGTGATTTTAGAGTTAATAAATAAATTACTGTTTAAGAAAATACCCACCTGTTTATCAAGCTCATTTTTGGAACTGCAGCTTACATTAATGAGCCTATAAGGCTTGGAACCCTTCATCATGTCGGATCTCCAATGCCATTGGGAATCGGTTTTGGTAATACCATTATCGAACCACCAAGCAGTATAAAGCGAATCACAACCTTTTGTTAAAATCCCAGTAGAATAACTGTGTTCTCCAACTGCAACTTGTTTTTCGTTGTTGATTTTATACCCACTTCCAGTCCAGCAAATAAGAGGTGAGTGGTGCGCTCCAAAAAAGTTTACACTTGGTTTAACGTAAAGCAAAGTAATGTCGTTTTCAAGTTTAAGTATGTTGTGCTGTATGATGGATTTTTGATATCCTTCCAATTCAATTTTTTTAAATAAAGGATCCATTTTGACATGAGAGGAGGGTGGTGCAAAAAAGCTAATTATAAATAAAGCAATTGGCAGAACGGCGCCAAGCATCATGTTCCTGTAATTTAATTTTTTAAAAGCAGTTAAGTATACTGTTGTTCCCGTTCTTTTTTTGAAATACCAACGTACGCATAAGTAATACGGAAGGATGGCATAAACGAGCATGCAAATTATCCCAATAATTTCGTGGGAAATTGTACCTGGCATGGATTCCAGTAACACCAGTAATATTATTCTGGCAAAATTGGAAACAACTGACAGTACTACTGCAAAAACTAAAAATAATACAGTTCCAAGTAAGCTTAGTTTGTAAGTTTTCTTTTTTTCAAAAAACGTGTTAATCACTAACGCTATTGATATACAAAGCGCAATCATGTTTAATCCCATGCATTCAGGATCCACTGAGAATTCAATATCACCTTTGTGGATGATATTTCCTGCACTGGAAATACTTTGGTCGAACAAGCCAAGGAAAACAGTCGCTTTATTGGTGATCCAAAGCCTCATGGGAAAACTCAAGGCTTTGCTAATGAAGTCAAAAAACGGTGAAGTAATTCCCAAGTATATCCACCCATTGGAATTCACTTTGCCAATCACGTTTTCAAGTATAAAAAATACCGCTAATCCCCCTGCATAAAAAGCCGAGGATGTGATGCCAAACAGGGCATATAATGTAAAAAATACCACTCCCCATATGAGATACCTCCAGTAAGTATTTGGTGCAAGTGCAATGTTTTGTTGCTTCTTTCGAGCTTGTCTGAAATTCAAAACAAACGGGAAGCATAGCATACCCAATATAATTTCGAATTCAAGCACCATGAATTGACCTACGATGTAACTCAATGCCAGCAAGGCCAATCCTAGTAGTCCTGCTGCGGGAAGTGATATTTTTAAGTTTTGTTTCATTATTAATATTATCTAGCTGACACTTTGTATTTGTTATAGTACAAGCCAAACATTATAAGTACAGCCATAATTATCAGCGCCCATTCATGAGGTTCAGGTACCGATCCTGATGAATTCATTGATGCGTTTTTAAGGCTGTTTTCGTTTTTGTCAATTCCATTGTCGTCGTAGTCTTTATCCGTTTCAAGGACAATCATACTTGATATGGGAGACAAAATGAATGCTTCATTCGCAATGCTAAAAAGCTCGTCCTCATGTTGTTCCATGTTGTAAAACTTTGGACCAATCCTTTTCATTAATTGATTGAAAGCAAAGATTCTAAGTAAGTGATCCGGCGCATCCGTTGATTGGTTTCCTTTGAATTTTACAATTTGAACCCTTGCATTGTCTACATATACGATGCTGTCATTGTTGCTTTTTGAAGGGAAACCATTTTTGAATATTGATTTGATTCCATTCACATCGTCATAATGCACGTCTATTAATTGAAACTGATTTAAGCTTGACCAATAGTCCGACAACTTGTTTAGTGACAACACTTTAATAGGGGAGGTGCTGTTGTTTAAATACTCCTTTAAACCTATTTTGAATTTAGTCTTGTTTAAATCACTCAAGTTAGGTCCCAAATTATTGCTTTTGGTTACCAGCAAATTATTCTTCGTTTTAATGTGATGTAAAGGGAAAAGACTAAACTGTTTTTTGCTTAATTGTTCGTAAGCTAACTCTTTGTTTTCAGTATCCAATTTGATCATTTTGTCCCAATACACGTATGTGTTTTTACCAACACAAAGTTCCAATACAGCATCAAATTCATTTTTGCTTAAAGTACTATTGATGTCCAAGTACACATTTTCAACGCTAATTGGTACGCTGCTTTTGCTTTGCTCATTCATTTGATAGCAATTGCCATTAAAGCAAAATGGAGTCGTATCAATGGTTGCTAAATCCATGCTGATAAGTAATTCAGGATTGTACGAGCCAGTGTATTGATAATGCCCTGGTTTGTCCTGATGGTAGCCGCTAGGAAAGTCAACATTCAAATTTTGAGATGATTCAATGTGAACCAAAGTTGTTTCCATGGCGTTTTTTAACTGAGGACCTTCAAAATAAAAGTTCTCATAAATTAACTTGTTATTGGCTACCGTTAAAGGTGTGGTGATACCAATTTTAAACATCCGGTTTTCATCCTTTGTGCAAGGGAATACTCTAACCGTTATCCTGTTTCCTTCTTGCCAATGAGCCAAAGCAGGATCACGACGTTGGACACCCACAATGTTAGTATAAGCTGCAGTAGCTTTCTTTTTAGTGGACAACCTTGACTTCCTTTCCACACCTTCAACCCATAATGACAACGATGTCACTACGGCTCCTTCAGGAACGTGAAAAGAATACAGTGCTTCCTCTTGTCTTGGCCATCCACGAGCATTGTCGTTCATGATGCTGATAGTCTTTTCAGTATAAGCATACCTAAAACTTGGGTTGATTCTAATGTTGTTTACAATTTCAACAGTTCGTAAATTTTCATCCGACCATAATTTTGATTCCGTACTATGACGAGCAGCATGCTGTGCATTAAGAATAGCCATCCTGTCATTCCTCGATATAGGCACGTCTCCAAAAATGGCGAAAGCGGTAAATATCAAAGGGTCATGCATGATTTTAATCCCATTGGATGACGGTATGTCGAACCAATTGTTGAAGTGCTGTTTTGGGATGTCGTAGTATATTCCTCCTTTAATTAATGCAGTGGTAAAAAAATCGTCCTCTAAATTTTGACTTAATAAAATCCAATTTGGTAGTTCATTGTCAGCATTGGTGATTACAGTAGCATGTGTGTTGTGAAGTTCGTTTCTTACGCTTTTCCACGAAACCAAGTAACCAGCAACTACACACAATGGAAGTAAAATCCCAACAAGCATGGCTATTCTTTCCGTTCTGGATTTGATTCTGTGTCTAAAATCAGAAATGAATTTTAAAAGCAGTAATAGTGGAGCAAACACATGTATTCCCAATCCTAAGAAAAGTATGCCAATAATTCCTATTGGAGTAGCTGGAGCCAAATATAAAGTGAAATACAAGGATAATATTATTCCAAACCCTGATATACCTGCTAATATTACTTTGGCAAAATGAGGAAGTTTATCCTTAACTCCATGCAATAGTAATGGGGTTAATATCAAGAACAAGCTTACTTCAGTCCAAACAGTGAAAGTGTGAAACATGGAGAATGCTAAGTTCACAGTAAAAGCGCTTATGCAAATCATGACCACAGACACAGCGTAATGCGATTTTTCCATTCTCCAAACCCTCCATTTGTTATTAACGCTGGCTTTAACAGTAATGATTCCAAAGTATATTGCTGCAACAATCATGTTAAGGAACAAGGCTCCATCATCGTTGTTAAAATCGTCTTTACCTGCGTACTTTACTAAGAGGTAGAATATTGCCATTGCTATGGCTGTGAATACACCACCAAGGTATATTCTGAAATCGCTTTTTAATTGTTCTTTTTCTTCCATGATTTTGTGATTTTATTTTTATGATTAGTTTTTGGTATTGGATTTAAGTTTATGTTTTCATTTCAGTTGATGATTTTTAAAGTAATTAGTCAGCACATGACTTGATCGATTCCAAGACAAAAAAGACAGTTGTTCTTGTATCATTAAGTACTTGTCAATTTTATGATCAATATTTGGAAAAGTCCAGTAGTTCCCATAAAATTGTGATAGTGATTTTTCTTTATGCATTTCCATAAAAGCTTCGTTTTCAAGAAGTACCGGGAAGGTTTTTTCACTTAAACTCATCAAGTACCTGTAGTCTGGTTCAGTGAATGTTACAATCTTCAAATTGTATTGTGCAATTACATTGTCCCAATTTACAAGCGTCGCTCCTACAAGAAATAGGTATATAAACCATGTGTTTGCTCTGAGTAAAAAGTAAACGGATTTTTGTTTATGTAGTTTCATAAACATCATCCCTAAGCCAAACATAGTGGCCAACAAAAACACAAGAACACCGATTCTTTTGTAGGTAAAACTGTAATAATTGATGTAGTACAAGCATTTAATAAAAGCAGTAATGGCCAATAAAATGTTTTGTCCTAACCATACGTAACCCAATATTTTTAAAGGTTTGTTTTGTTTTAAAAAGTTCAGATTTCCCCTAAAAAAGTATGCTAGGACAGCTATTGAAAGGACGATTGATAAAATTAACAAGTAAATACCTTTGTGTAATTCAGATGACAAAGTAGCTCCCTGGTCATAGTCAAATGAAATCCATACTTTCCAAACATCAACTACATTAACTAAGAACACGAGTACGTTAAGGAATAGGAGTGTAGCTATAGCTGATCGGTTTTCATCGAGCAAAGCATTCAAAGTAAATGTTCTGCTTTTGCGCTTGTTTTTTCGAACAATAACATCGCCTTGCTTTTCGTCAATGTAAGAGAAAAGCTTTCCTTGTTTGTAGTAAATGAAAAAGCCCGATAACATTACCCCCACAATTATAAATGCCATTCTAAAAAGTGTGTCATTTGTGAAGAATTCAGACAAGTATGATGTAATACTGTCCCATGCTAAAACGGTATACTGCTCAATTAATGGATTTGATTCCATGTATATTATTCCAAACACTACAGCGACTAAAATTGGACCTACTAATAATTTTATCCATTTTCTGTAGCTTCTGCGTGAGTTCGTTTTGGGAGTGAGCTCACTTAACTCGCCCTTTATATTTAAAGTGGAATAAAACAAATTCAAGATGGAGGCGGGAAGAGCGTAGTAAATAGATTTTATTTTTGATTGGTAGTAAAAGGATACAAACAGCGTCGATGAAATTAAATACATGATAATACTGAGGACACTGTTTACCCATATAACAGAGAATAAGCTTATTAGTAACGCAGAAAAGCTTGAAAGGGTGGCGGTATGTTTTAGTCGTTCAGGATGTTGAGCTATGAGTCCACTCAAAAATATGGTGGAATACAACAGGTAGTTTATTCCAACAAATTCTTTCCAGAATAATAAGTTGAATGACGCAGCAAGTATGAGGAACAGGGTTAGTTTGAGTTTTTGTTGTTTAGTTTTCATTTTGATTATTTTGCTGTTAATTTATAATATAAAGTACTTTGAGTTACAAAGTAAATGGGTAAAAAAAAGGTGTAATTATATAGCTATCGTTTGATTAAATTTTCAAGTGCATTTAAATGTTCCTGAAAAGCGCGCTTTCCTCCACTTGTGGCAGAGTAGGAGGTGTTCGTCTTTTTTCCAATGAACTTCTTTTCAATGTTAATGTATCCGGCTTTTTCAAGTGCAGCAATGTGACTGGCAATGTTGCCATCCGATGCCTCAAGCATCTCCTTTAAGGTATTGAAATCGATTTCGTGGTTCACCATCAAAATTGACATGACACCCAAACGAATTCGGTTTTCAAAAGCTTTATTTAGACCTGAGATAATTCCCATTATACAGTTCTTTCGTATTTAAGGTACATGTAAATTCCATATGCGATATTAACTACACCAAAACCTAAAGCCCAAAACACTAAGCCATAACCAATGAATAATCCGTTCAGTAACCCCAACATGATGTTGATTACACCTACGTATTTAATTTCTGGTAATGTGAATTTACTTCCGTTAATCATTGCCATTCCAAAAAATATCAAAGTAGTAGGGGCTAGTAATCCAAACAAGTTGTGTTTAAGCAAGATCAAGCAAAATAACCCTCCAGCTACTAGTGGAAGTCCAACATTTAAAACTAATCGTCTGCTGGTATTATTCCATAATGTTTGTCCCTTTTGTTTGGCTCTTCTCATAGTGAAAAAAGTACTCAAAATGACTGCTGCAATTAAAGTAACTACAGCTATTGTTACCAGCTCAATTGTCAAGTCACCCGAAGTGTTTAATTTAATTAACCCAGGATTAAAGTCTTGTTCTATATTGGAGTATTGCTGAACCCTCGAGCTCCATGAGCTGTAAAATTCTTTAATTTTCATGTGAGCAACACCAGCTCCAACTAGGGCACAAATCCCTGCCGATATTCCACTTAAACCGCTCAACGATACAAATCGGGAGGATTTCTCCATCATTGATTTTATTTCCTTCAGGTTGTCTAAATGTTCTGATGTTTCTGTCATGGTAAAAAGTGCTTTGAATTACAAAGTAAAGTTATATTTGTCATATTTCAAAATAATTATCACAATTATTGACAATTTAATTGACCAGCAAAAAGAACTTGATTCCCCGCTGTTCTACCTAAAAAG
This sequence comes from Glaciecola sp., assembly GCA_047632015.1. Taxonomy (GTDB): domain Bacteria; phylum Bacteroidota; class Bacteroidia; order Flavobacteriales_C; genus JBLIAZ01. Next base: position 1,942 of record JBLIBC010000042.1, on the reverse strand, counting down.
TGTTTTATTAAAAAATGCAACCAAAACTCTCTTGTGATTTTGCCGTTGGAGGGGCAGTACCTTGCCACCAACGGCATGTAATCTTAACTTGCCTGAATGCGGTAGTTCTTGATTTAACGGAGTGTAATCAAGAACTACAAAACATAGCTCCTTTAACGTAGGTTATCCAGTATAATGGAATCTTTAGGTAGAATAGCGGATCAATAAAAATAACTACAAGTATTTAGCTTAGTTAAATAAGGGCAAAGAAAAGAATAAAGTAAACAGTAAGTTCGAATTAAACTTTGTCAGCTAATTCCATCCACCTGTTTGTCTTGTTTTCCAATGTGGATAGAAGGGAAGACAGTTCAATTGACAACTCGTTTATTTTGTCAGATGCAGTATTAGCAACACTCAAATCGTTTTCAATTTGAGATTTTCTTACCTCAAAGTCCGCTATTTCTTTTTCCAATGATTCAAATTCGCGTTTTTCACCAAAGCTCATTTTGCTGGAGGAAGGCTTATCGTTTTTTTGAGTTTCATTAGCTTTTTGTTGAGGCGCTTTATTTTTGGTTTTCTTCTGAGCTTGATTTAGTGCTTCTACTTTCTGAACAGCCCTAAGTTGCGTGTAGTTCCCAGGGAAGTTCCTGATGTTTCCACCCTCTCCAAATACAAACAATGAATCAACAATTCTGTCCAAGAAATACCTGTCATGCGAAACGATAATCACACAACCTTTAAAGTTCATCAAGTAACTCTCAAGTACACTCAAGGTTAACAAATCCAAGTCATTAGTTGGTTCATCAAGAATTAAAAAGTTAGGTGCGTTAATTAAAATGGTCACCAAATACAATCGTTTTCGTTCCCCACCACTTAGTTTGTCTACAAAGTCGTATTGCTTTTTAGGTGAAAAATTGAATTGGTTAAGCATTTGACTAGCAGTAATTCTTGAACCGTCCTTCATTTCAATCACTTCCGCAATGTTCTTTACTACCTCAATTACTTTGAGTCCTGGCTTTACGTTAATTCCTTTTTGAGAATAATAACCAATAGATACTGTTTCACCTTGACTTACAGTTCCTGTATGGTCAGTGTCTAAGCCAGTAAGTAAGTTCAGTAAAGTTGTTTTACCAGCTCCGTTATCGCCCACAATTCCAATTTTTTCTCCTCCTTTAAAAAAGTAGTTAAAGTCATTTACGATTTTTCGTTCTCCGTAGCTTTTATTTAAATGTTCTACTTCAATAATTTTTTTACCTAAACGCTGCATGCCAGTGTCAATATCCAATTCATGTGTAGCTACCTTTTGCTTGGATTTTTTTTCAATTTCTCCTGCTGCTTCAATCCTACTTTTTGATTTGGTTCCACGTGCTTTTGGTTGTTTCCTTAACCAATCTAATTCCTTTTTATACAGGTTCTTAGCTTTTCCTATCTGAACATTTAAATTAGCTTCTCTTTCGGCTTTTGAAGTCAAGAAAAACTCATAATCGCCGTTGTGAGTAAAAACACCTGTAGGTGACAATTCCAGTATTACCTCACAAACATTATCTAAAAAGTACCTGTCATGGGTAACCAGTAAAATAGCCATTGTGCTGTCAGCTAAAAACTTTTCCAACCATTCCACCATTTTAAAATCCAAGTGATTGGTAGGCTCATCCAAAAACAATATTGCAGGTTCGTCAATTAAACATTTAGCCAGTGAGAGTCTTCTTTTTTCACCTCCAGACATCATGTCCGTATTGACTTCGAAATCAGTAAAATTTAAGTTACCTAGCACTTCGGTAATTTTATTCTCCTCTTCCCAGGCATTGTTGGCGTCAATCTCGTCGGATATGTTCATGAACGCATCCGATTCCATGTCGCCTTTATCAATGAATTCCTGGTATTTAGTTAAAAGTTGTAATCGAGGATTGTTACTGTAGATGTACTGTTTGATGGTAGTTCCCTTATCAAAATGAGGCTCTTG
>JBLIBC010000041.1:0-13577 GCA_047632015.1 Glaciecola sp. | reverse complement strand
AATAATTTGATCAGCTACTGTAATGTCTGGTTTAACATTCACTGTTAAATTTGCTGTAGTTGTATCTCTACATCCGTTGGCATCTTCTACTTCTACAATGTAAGTTCCTCCCGTGGTACCAGTGGCTGTTTGAATTGCTGAAGTGCTTCCTCCGGTTCCACTCCATAAGTAACTAGTAAATCCTGCTCCAGCATCAAAAGTAACGGCGGCATCCCCTGCACAAATCACTTGGTCAGCTACGGTAATGTCTGGTTTAACATTCACCGTTAAAGCTCCAGAAGCTGGTATACTACTACATGTTCCATCTGTAACTACTACAGTATATGCTCCAGCTGCTATTCCTGTGGTAGTTTGTGCAGCTCCTGATCCATTTGCACTCCAAGTCCAGCCAGTGGCAGTTGCACTTGTGGCAGTAAAGGTGGCAGCTGGATCACCAGCACATATTGTAACATTGCCTACTGAAACAGTAGGTTGCGGATTAATAATAAATGTTCTGATTGGCATGACACAAGTAGGGTCGGCTCCTGTAACAGTAAATGTCACTGTGTAATTTCCAGCAACAGCAGAATTTGAATTAAACTGATCTCCAACGGTTATTGTTGCATCTCCTCCACCCGGCTGAGTAGTAACTGTCCATGTTCCAACTTTTCCATTCTCAACAGTTGTTAAGTCAAGTGTACTAACAGAACTACAAATTGGGGGAAATGAGCCATTAAGTGTGGTATCTGGACAAACAACACATTGGTTTACCGTGACGAAAATCGTATCATCAACACTACACCTTGTGAATATGATCCTGTTCGATCCAATTTTAGCGTTTGCAGGATCAAAATTTCCTGAAATAGCGTTAGTTATACCATTTGCTGAACCGTCCGCATTTGTTGTACTATAAACAATCAGCGCATTAGGTACGTCCTCTGCGTTAATATTTCGACACATCCAGTTTGTAGCTATATCAACAGCAGCATCATCATTACAATATGGGCCTACTTCCACAATATCTGGCTCTTCAGCTGGAGGTAAATACATCGTAGGTAGTCCCTTCCAAGTCAAAGTCCCCGCTATTGCAGTAACACTAAATGCTCCACCCGTATTTAAATTTCCATTTATTCTTCTTAAAGCACTGGCCGGACCTCCTCCAGACTGGTATAAATTACCATCAGGTCCTATTTCAATTGCGGCATGTGTATTAGCAGCAACAATTCCTAATACTGTTCGGCTAGCCGCTATTGTAACCGCATTCATCGACTGTACAATATATGAAACAACGGTCCCTGTAGCTGTCGAGATGTAAACCCTTGACCCATCTGGAGAGAACAAAACATCATACGGGGCATCTTGACCACTAGCATGAATAGGTATTACTACTCCTGCTCCTATAACTCCAGTAGCTTTATCAAATGTGTGAACTGTAACTTCATTTGCACCACCAGCGTGTGCTTTCACAAACTTAGACCCATCATAAGAAAAAGCTACACCTCCTCTTTCTGACTGACCGCCGTGAGCAATTGTAACAGCAGAAGATACCGGTCCTGTCACTGACCCATCACATTTAACTAAATAAGTTTGTAAATTCACAGTTCCGCTTTGATGGGTAGTAACCCATATATCAACCCCATTTTCATGCATTGTAGCAGCTACACTCTCGCCTGTCCTGTAAGTCCCAAGTCTTTGCGTACTAATAACTGTACCGGTATGGTCTAATAAAAAGTGATTGAACCCTGCGGTGCCGCCTTCAGCATCATCTGTAGTAAATGCATGGTATCTTCCTGGGTCCAATGGGTGTCTTACAATTATAATTCCCTGAGATGCACTTCCCCTTGTTCCAGTAGTTCCCCCTTCATTTCCCTCCTTTAAAGTTGTGGCCGTATTAGTTAAACATTTATCCCAATTTAATCTTCCATTGGAAAAAAACAACAGATTTCCACCATCATCACTAACGGCCGAAACGCCTTCATAGCCGTTTATTGGATTAATTATTTTCCCTACAGATGTAGGGGTAAGAGCAGTCATGTCAATGGTTTGACTACTAACTCCGGCACCAGCAACAAGAAACCAATTTCGATGACTTGGCCACTGATAAGGTAAAATGGAAGTTGAAACACAAGGAACATAAGTTGGAGCTACTGCGTATGGTACACAGTGAGAACTGACGGCAGAACATGGATTACTTGATAAAGTCCAAGCATTAGTCCAAATGGCCCCAGTACCGGGAGCATATGCCCAATCAGAAAGACTGTTATTGGCCCAACCAGCAACTTTAACTTTGTAATCTACTCCATTACGGCTATAAATATCGTCATCTACATATGCTCTGTTAACCCCCTCTGCAAATGCTGGATTGCCACACTGAGCATTCGCTGACGTAATGCTTATTACGCACAGCAATATTAAAAGAACAACATGTTTTTTCAATTTTTGCATTAGTTATCTATGTACTTTGTATACGATCAAAAGCTTACTTATGTTTCTTAAACAATCTGTTGGTGATAAAGTTACACATTTTCGAGTAGTTTTTAAAGTATTTTTTATAGACAAAACACGCCCTTTTCCTGTCTAAATGTTTCTTTTTGGCGTTAACAGCTCTTTTAAAGCATTGTATAAAAAACATCTTTTTTATACTTATTTTTACAGAGCATGAAATTATTGTTTCCAAAATCTATTTCCTATCTGTTCCACCCGCTGTTTATGCCTTCTTTAGGACTGTTTTATATGTTTTTTTCAAAGAAAATAATGGGTTTTAACATTTACGCTCCCACTCAGTCATACCAAGACAATTATACTATCTTTTTGGTTACGTTAACCTTCTCTCTTTTACTTCCCACAATTTTCGTGTTTATCTTAAAAAAGAAAGGCGAAATTAAAAGTTACCACATGGAACACAAAGAAGAGCGTTTATTGCCATTCAGCTTCATAGCGGTGTGTATGATTTGTGCTTTTTACTTGTTGTTTTTCTATTTTGACGTACAAGTTCAACCGCTAGTTAAAGTGTTTTATGCTGGCTGTATCATCTCAATTGTTTTTTCATTGTTTATTACACTTTCCTGGAAAATAAGTGTTCACATGGTTGGAGTTGGTGGTTTTACTGGTGCACTGTTTTTACTAAACTATACCTCCGAATCAGATATGCTTCCTGCTTTATGTGCCGCTTTTGTCATTTCAGGAGTTGTTGCATATAGCAGGTTGACATTAAAAGCACACTCGTTGAAACAAGTGGTAGCTGGTTTCGCTTTAGGCTTTGTCAGTGAAACTTTTTTGTTAATACTATACTGAGGCTACTCTATTTTAACTTTACAGCAAGGGGTTGGGGGATTTCGCTAGTCAAACATCATGTTCCATTAAGCACAAAAAAAAGGAGACAATAAATTATCTCCTTTTTTTTGTGCTTAACCTATATGTCATTTTAATGCCCTTCCTCTTCTCCTTCTCTTAAAGGAACAGTTTGGGGCACGTAATCATCTTCATATTCTGGCTTACTGTAATCATAAGGCCACCTGTGAACAACTGGTAAAGCACCTGGCCAGTTACCGTGAATACGTTCAACTGGTGCTGTCCATTCCAAAGTATTTGATTTCCATGGGTTTTGTCCACTTTTTCTTCCTTTATATATACTATAGAAAAAATTAAAGATAAAAACCAGTTGGCCTAGTGCCGCAAAAATTGCAAACATGGTAATAATTGGATTTATGAACTGAACTTCGTTAAACATTTCAAACTCTAAATTTGAGTAATATCTTCTTGGAACACCTGCTAAACCGACAAAATGCATTGGGAAAAACACACCATATACTCCAATCATAGTCACCCAAAAATGAAGAAACCCAAGCTTAGACACCATCATTCTTCCATACATTCTAGGAAACCAATGGTAAACTCCAGCAAACATTCCAAATATAGCTGAAGCACCCATTACAATATGAAAGTGAGCTACTACAAAATAAGTATCATGAATATTGATATCTAGTGCTGAATCACCAAGAATCAACCCAGTTAAACCTCCAGAAATAAACAAGGATACCATTCCTAATGCGAAAAGCATACCTGGTGACAACCTTAAGTTTCCTTTCCAAATAGTGGCTAGGTAATTAAACACTTTAACTGCAGAAGGAATTGCAATCAATAAAGTAGTAAAGGTAAATACTGTTCCTAAGAAAGGACTCATACCAGTCATGAACATGTGATGTCCCCATACAATGAATGACAAAAATGCAATAGCACAAACTGAAATAATCATTGCTCTGTAGCCAAAGATCGGTTTTCTTGAATTCGTAGATATCACTTCAGAAATTAACCCAAGAGCTGGTAATAAAATTATATAAACTTCAGGGTGTCCTAAAAACCAAAACAAGTGCTCATACAAAATAGGAGACCCTCCGGTTTGAGCTAGTGGCTCACCACCAATATATATACTGTCCAAGTAAAATGAGGTTCCTAAGCTTCTGTCAAACAATAACAATAAAGCTGCAGACACTAAAACGGGGAAAGACAAGACTCCAATAATGGCAGTAATTAAAAATGTCCATATGGTTAAAGGCATTCTTGTCATCGTCATGCCCTTAGTTCGCAAATTCATGATTGTTACAATGTAATTTAACGAACCTAACAATGAACCTGCAATAAAGATCGTCATACTCGCTAGCCATAACGTCATTCCCAATCCTGATCCTGGCATTGCCTGTGGCAAAGCACTTAATGGAGGATAAACTGTCCACCCTCCTGACGCGGCACCAGTTTCGACAAAAACTGAAATTACCATGATGACGGCTGATACTAAAAAGAACCAAAAGGACAACATGTTTAAGAATCCACTTGCCATGTCCCTTGCTCCCAATTGATAGGGAATCAATAGGTTTGAAAACGTTCCACTTAATCCACCAGTAAGTACAAAGAAAACTAGAATAGTACCGTGAATTGTAACCAAAGACATGTACATGTTAGCATCGAGCACTCCATTAGGAGCCCATTTATCGCCCAAAAAGAAATTTACAAAAGCAAAACTTTCACCTGGCCACGCCAGTTGTAGTCTAAAAATCATGGACATCAACATTCCAATCACTGCCATTATGATAGCAGTAATCAAAAATTGCTTAGCAATGATCTTGTGATCCATGCTAAAGATGTACTTTGATACAAATGTTTCGTGATGTTCGTGACCTGAAGCCATAATCTTTATATTATAATTAAATTAATTTCTATTTTCTCAATGTTCTATTTGTACGCTTCTACAAAAGTTGTTTGACTAGCAATCCATTTGTCGTATACTTCTGGCTCAACCACTTTCACATGCATTTTCATGTTGTAGTGCGAGGTTCCACAAATTTTATTACAAAGCAATATGTAACCTGTAAAAGATTTACCTTCTTTATTAGCTACTTTATGCATTTCCTCATTAGTATACATTGGAGTGAATGAGAAACTTGTTTTCATGCCTGGAACCGTGTTCATCTGAACCCTAAAATGAGGTAAGTACGCAGAGTGAATTACATCCTTAGACCTGAATTGCAATATTATCTGTCTTCCTTTCGGCAAATAAATACTGTCACTGTTAATTACTAAATCATCTTCTCCTGCTTTGTACAATAAAGAGTCTTTATCGTAAGCTTTAAGTAACCTGTTAATTCTATGAATGTTTGCTCGGTAGTTTCTTAAACTACTTTTAACATCATCAAGTTTCTCGTCTTTGTTCCACCCTTCGTTGATCAATTTTGAATTCTCCAAAGAATCCTTCACCAACAATTCAATTGAATTTTCACATTCTATCATCCTATTGTTCATAGCTAGCTTCGTGGCAACCCCAACTGAATTCTTACCATATAAGGCAAAAGAAGCCTCTCCTAATACTTTGTCATCTCCCGCAAAACGAGCAGTCCATTTGAATTGTTCTGAAACCAGCTCGAGGCGCACAGCATCGTCAGCTTCTTCCTGATTCATTACTTCGTGCCAAGTGTTCATTCCGTAACCTATCAGCAATATTAGCACTCCTGCTGGAACAACAGTCCAAAGCATTTCCAATTTGTTGTTGTGCGGATACCAATATGCCTTTCTTGATCCATCATGACGGTACTTAAAGGCAAACCAAAATAAAAAGATGTGCGTTATAAAGAATACAAAAAATATTAATCCCCATGTCAAATTCAATAAAAAGTCTATGTCTTTTCCGTGAATAGAAGCTGATGAAGGTAGTAAGTATTGATTCCATTCAATTACCATCCAAATTACCAATATCAAAAAGGAAATCCCCCAAATTAACATGCCCAATGCGTTCGTTTTAATCTCTGCAGGTGAGATAGGTTCCGAATCAGGGTCTTTAAAACTATCCACCAATTCTTTTGCCTTCAGCACTTTTGCTACTGCAATTACTGTTAACAATACGGTTACAAGAATCAACAATTCCATTTTATAAATTTTAAATTTTCTTTACCTAATTATACTTAACTACTACCCGTGAATGTGTTTACTCTCTTCCAAATAAGGGTGATTTTTCACAACCAATGGACGAGAAGCAAGCGACTTCAAAACTAAGAATACAAACACTCCTAAAAACAACAAGAACATTCCAACTTCAAGAAAACCGAACTGACCAAACTGTTTCATTGTTCCTGGTGTAACCATTGTGTACACATCAAACCAGTGGAAGATGAAAATAATAGCACCAATAGTAACTACCAATCCTTTTTTCATTTTTGCATCAGCATCCATTAAGAAAATCATTGGTAAAGCAAAGTTTACTAACATCATTCCAAACCAAATCCCTTTGTAATCTTGTATTCTTGCTATGTAGTACGTTACCTCTTCTGGAATATCAGCATACCATATAAGCATGAATTGAGAAAAGAATAAGTAGGTCCATAAAAAACTCAAAGCAAACATCCATTTTGCCATGTCATGCATGTGACCTTTTTTTGCAATTTGTAAATGCCCGTTACTTCTTAAAAAGTAAATCAATACAGTTGCAAAAACAATTCCTGTTAACCACATTCCTGCAAACACATACCATCCAAACAAAGTTGAAAACCAGTGAGCATCAATTGACATAATCCAATCCCACGCTATAACTGAAGATCCGTATCCGAAGATCACTAAAAATATCGCCGACATCGTGATGTTCTTCTTGTGAATTTTTGTCCCTCCTTCTTCGTCTTCTTGCAAAGATTTTTTTCTAAAATACCAAGCGAATACTATGAATGAACCAACAAAAAATACTTGCCTGGACCAGTAAAAAAGTTTCCCAAAATACAGTGATTTATGCTCCAATAAATGATCATGAGCAACAGCCTCTGAATCCATCCAGTGGTACAAATGGTGAGCGTGAAAGAAATGTCCTGCTGCAAGAACTATTACTACTACCAATGCCATCCATGGTAAAACGGAAATCATTGCTTCAAAAATTCTTTTAAACACAATGGTCCAACTTGCTTCAGATGCATATTGCAATGCAAGGAAGAACAGCATAGACAAGGATATAGCGAAGAAAAAGAATCCATTAATTAAAACACTAGACCAAATCCTTTGATTTAATCCATTATGTAGCGTTCCGTAATTGTCAGCATTATCAGTAAACACTGCTATCAGAAACAATACTAAGCCCACAATTGCAGTACCCAATGTTATTTTTTTTGTTCTATTTGAAAAAACGTAATCCATTTTTGATCGTGTTTCAGTTGTTGTTATTACTTAATTTTATATTGAATCTGGTTGAGCTACTACAGTACTGTCACTGCTCAAATTTTCCATTTCTGATTCTTTACCTATTTTTCCTTGTAAAGACTCCACATACATCACAATCTTCCATCTTTTGTCTTCAGAGATTTGACTTGCGTGACTTCCCATTTTGCCTTTACCATAATATATTGTGTGATAAATTTCACCCGCTGTTAAGTCCTTTGCTGCTCCTGTAAATGAAGGTGGCTGAGCTGGAAAAACATCCAATTGAATCATTGGACCGTTTCCGTCGCCTTTAACACCGTGACAATGATCACAAAATATTTCAAAATATGCTTTTCCTTCCTTCAGATTAGATTTAGTGAATGAAACTGGATTCACAAGTAATTTAGACTCTTCTTTTTGCCCTTTAGACAATGCATATGGTTTTTTACCAATAGCAACTGACCCCTTAACCGGCTTTCTACTAGCTGAACCGTTTGTCCAAACTGCATAAATTGAAGCAATTTCATTAATAACTGCACTTTGTTGTTCAGCAGAAAGATCATCAAAGTTTGGCGCTATCTTTTTGATGTTTCTATCGAAAAATTTAGCAGAATCACCATCGTGCTTTTCCAAGTACGCTTCGTAAGGTTGTGGTCGGTACATGTCTGGCATATATTCAACACCTGGACTGTTTGGGTCACTTGTACAAGATGTAACTCCTAGTAATAATCCGATTCCCACAAGTACTTGCTTTAAACCAGACTTCAACATGCTTTTATTAAATATTTTCATCTTTCCGAAAAATTTCTATTATCTCTTAGTAATTTCAATTGCTCCTGTCGATTTTAATTCACCTACTATCGCATCTTCATCCAATGAAACCTCATCCACATTAATTTGCATCATGAACTTGTCATCGGTTGTTCGTGGATCAGGGTTCTTAGCTTCCATTCCAGGTAAAGTTTTATTTCTCAAGAAATAAGTAATTGCCATTCCATGAGCCGTACATAACACTGTTAATTCAAATGTAATAGGAATAAAAGATGGCAAGTTTTGTAACAAAGTGAAGCTTGGTTTTCCTCCGATATTCATTGGCCAATCGCTGATGTTGAAATACCACATTCCCGTCAAAGCCAAAAACATTCCGCATAAACCATAAATGAAAGCGCAAATTGCGATCCTAGTTTGTCGTATTCCAATTACCGAATCAATACCATGAATTGGAAAAGGAGAAAAAACGTCGCCAATCTTAATACCTTTTGACACTAACTTTTTAGCTCCATCTAAAAGGACAGCGTCATCATCGTACATTGCATATATTATCTTACTCATAACTATGAAGTATTGTGTTATTAATTATCTTCTTTAGTAGTGTCCTCTTCATTCAAATCCTCTTCCTTCTTCACTTCTTTACTTGGCGTAGCAGCTTGAGCCACTGCAGGTGTACTAACTCCAAATTCACCCGTAGCTCGTAAAATTGTTTTCACTTCGTTCAATGCCAAAACGGGGAACACCCTAGCGTATAATAAATACAAAACGAAGAAGATTCCAATGGTTCCAACATAAATTCCTAAATCCACAAAGGTAGGGTGGAACATCGTCCATGAAGACGGAAGGAAATCCCTGTGCAATGAAGTCACAATAATTACAAAACGTTCAAACCACATCCCAACATTTACTACAATAGAAATGATAAAAGTAAAGACTAAACTTGTCCTTAATTTTTTAAACCACATGAATTGTGGTGATAATACGTTGGCAGACATCATGATTGCATATGACCACCAATAAGGACCTGTTGCTCTGTTCATGAATGCATATCCTTCATATTCTACACCAGAATACCAAGACACAAATAATTCAGTTAAATACGCTACACCAACCATTGAACCTGTTAACATGATGATAATGTTCATGTATTCAATGTGTTTAATCGTTAAGTAATCTTCTAAATGAAGTACTTTCCTCATTACTAGCATCAAGGTACAAACCATTGCAAACCCTGAGAATACTGCACCTGCCACAAAATATGGAGGAAATATCGTAGTATGCCAACCAGGAATTATCGAAGTAGCAAAATCCATAGATACAATAGAGTGTACTGAGAATACCAACGGTGTTGCTAAACCTGCTAACACCAAAGACACTTCCTCAAATCTATTCCAATGTTTGGCAGATCCTGACCATCCAAACGCTAATATTGAATAAATCTTTTTCGCTGCTGGCTTAACTGCTCTGTCACGAATTGTGGCAAAATCAGGTATAAGACCTATGTACCAAAATACAAGTGATACTGAGAAATACGTTGATATAGCAAAAACATCCCATAAAAGAGGTGAGTTAAAATTCACCCATAATGAACCAAATTGATTTGGTAATGGAAGTACCCAGTATGCTTGCCAAATTCTTCCCATGTGAATACCTGGAAACAACGCTGCCATCATTACTGCAAAAATTGTCATGGCCTCTGCTGAACGGTTTATTGCCATTCTCCATCTTTGACGGAACAACAACAATACTGCAGAAATTAATGTTCCTGCGTGACCAATACCTACCCACCAAACAAAGTTTGTAATATCCCAAGCCCAAGCTACTGTCTTATTTAGACCCCAAACACCAATACCAACACCGATGGTGTACATGATGTTACCCAGTCCCCATAAAGCCACAATACTTGCTAAACCAAGCATCATGTACCACATTGAATTTGCTTTACCTTCTACTGGCACACAAACGTCCTCCGTGATATCATGATAGGATTTTTTTCCTAAAATTAACGGCTCTCTTATTTCTGCTTCTACTACATGCATTGCTATAATGGATTAGTTATGCGTTATTATTTCTAATTTTTGTTTGATAGAAAACATTAGGTTGTGTACCTACTTCTTCTAACAGCAAATATGCTCTTTCATCCTTGGATTCTGCATTAACAACATGTGATGTGTTGTTCAAATCTCCAAACTTAATTGCATTTGATGGACACACTGAAGAACATGCAGTTTGAATCGCACCGTCTTGCACCGTTTCACCTAGTTTTTTCGCTTCTAATTTACCTCCTTGTATACGCTGAATACACATGCTGCACTTTTCCATTACTCCTCTTGATCTAACAACTACATCTGGGTTAAGTACCATTCTTCCTAAATCATCTGCTGCAGGGTTAACTTTTGCAAAATCTGGAAATGCCGGTAAATCCAAAGAATCGTATTGGAACCAGTTGAATCGTCTTACTTTATAAGCACAGTTGTTAGCACAATACCTAGTACCAACACATCTGTTGTAAGCCATTTGATTTAAACCTTCATTAGAATGTGTTGTAGCAGCTACAGGACAAACTGTCTCACATGTTGCATGATTACAGTGCTGACACATTACTGGCTGATAAACTACACTCGGCTGATCATCAGACACTTCAGCATCTTTATAATCCCCAATTCCTTCTAATTGACTTGCGTCAGTAATTTTTTCATCTTCTTCAGTTGATGAGGAATAGTATCTGTCAATTCGTAACCAATGCATTTCCCTACTTCTTCTAATCTCATCTTTCCCAACAACATGAACGTTGTTTTCAATACTACATGAAGTCACGCAAGAACCACAACCGGTACAAGTATTTAAATCAATAGTTAATCCCCATCTATGACCTAAATCAATAGCATGTTCAGCCCATAAATCAAGATCCTCTGGCTTTTTCTTCTCACCGTATGAATCTGAAATTAATAGTTGCTCATTGTAACCTTCTTTTCCTTTTGCTTGTCCCTTTTCTGAAACATAAGTAGCTAAGGTCGTTTCATTGACCATTTTCCTACCCATCATTGTGTGATGAGTTTGAGTAGTTGCCATAGGATATCTTTTCTCATTATCCTTATCATATGACAATTTAACACCTGTAGTCACAGTGTTCTCAAAAGTTTCCGACTTACTAAACAATGGGAAAACATTTTTACCAATGGTGTTGTTCGCATCATTTTCCGCATCATATAAATCACCTAACCACTCTTGTCTTGTAAATAATGTAGAAGCTGATCTTCCATATCCAACTGCCACTCCAATTGTTCCTGAAGCTTGTCCTGGCTGCGGAAAAACTGGTAATTCCATTGCAGTTCCGTTCACTGTCAATTCCGCAACTCTCGCGGGAGAATCTTGACCAATGTATAATTCTTTTCTTCTGTTGTCTTTGTTATCCTCTAAACCAAATAATGCTAATGCATCAGCAGGAGACATTGTAATGTAATTATCATAAGTACATTTACTAATTGGGTCTGGTAATTCTTGTAACCATGGATTTAATGCGTGAGATCCATTACCTAAACCTGTTTTAGTATAAAATTCAATTTCTAAATCACTTCCTGTTACCGTAGCGCTTTTAACTGCTTCGTTAATCAAAGTAGCGACGTTTGAATCAAGAGTACTTGAATCAACAGCTTTTGATGAATAAACACCATCATGTAGTACATCCGTCCAAGATTGTCCTGCACCCAGCAATACCATGTTATTCCAATATTGCTTCACAAATGATTCGTAATTAGCATCTTCTTTTGACCAAGTCAACAAAGTTTCCTGCCATTGTCTACTATTAAACAAATGACCGATCACTGGCTGTCCTAAACTGAATTCACCTTGCACTGGCTCAAAATCATTCCATGACTCTAAATAATGCGAGTCAGGACATAAATAATCCGAAGCTAATCCTGTTTCGTCGAATGATTCCCCTAAAGAAACCTTTAAACCTACCTCACTTAATCCTTCATTAAATCCTGACGATTTAGCAGCAACATAAGCAGCATTAATACCCACTGTGAGTAAGGCGTCAACTTTACCAGCTTTCATGTCAGCCGATAATTCAGCAAAATCTGAATCTGAACCTTTCCTGATATTTAATGCTTTACTAAGGTCTATTGTTTTTCCGTAATTCGACAATTGTTCGTTAATGGCATTAACCAATATCTGAACGCCTTCATTGTTTGAACCTGCAACAACTAAAGACTCCCCTTTTGCTGCAAGTAAATCATTTGCAGCTTTATCTAATTTTGCTTTTACATTTGCCGGAACACTTCCTGCCTCAACACTTCCTCCAACTTTACTTAACAAATAAGTAAGTGCAGATGAGACTTGAGACGGCTTGATTGCCGCTCTAATGTCAGCATTTGAACCAGTAACACTCAATGTTGTTTCAAATTGATAGTGCTTATTCATCCAGGCTCCATCTGGGTTTCTTTTTGCTGCATACTGAGATGCATAAGACAAATTGTTCATCCAAGTTGATAAAAAATCAGCACCAAAACTTACTATGACTTTCGCTTGGTCAAAATTGTAAGTTGGAACAGCTCTTTTACCAAATGATTTTTTATTGGCGTCAAGTAATCCTGAAGCTGAAATAGCATCATAAGTTACGTGATTTACTTTTGCACCCTGCGCAGCGTAAGCTGCTTTAAATTTATTGATGACCTCCAGTGAAGAAGGCGAAATAATAGTATTAGTAAGTAAAGTAATGTTCCCTCCCTTTGAAGCAACACTTCTTAATCCTGTTCCTACTTCTTTATCAACTACAGACCAAGATAAATTTTTTGCCCAAGCTCCGTTAATCTTTTTCGCTGGACCTTTAGCTCTTTTAGAATCGTATAACCCCAACAACGAAGAGTTTACTCTTGCATTAACACCCCCGTTAGTTATTGTTGAATTTTTATTTCCACTGATAAATATTGGACGCCCTTCTCTAGTTTTAACTAAGATGGAAGCGTAGTCTAATCCGTCAAAAAAGGTAGAAGCATAATAATTAGCTATACCTGGAGTAGCATCAATTGGCTTGTTTAAAAATGGAATTGATTTAGTTACTGGAGCTTCACAGGCTGCAAGAGTTGCCGCTGTAATACTGAACCCCAAAACTTTCAAGAAATCTCTTCTGTGAGTGTCAGAACTACTCACTTCTG
>JBLIBC010000040.1:0-14151 GCA_047632015.1 Glaciecola sp. | reverse complement strand
ATCCTCTCCACAGAACAATGTTATGCCATTCGGTTTGCTCTACTCTGTTTCCTGTTTTATTTTTGTATGTTTCGGAAGTAGCTAAAGGAAAATTCGCCACTGCAACTCCACCGTCCAAGTACCTAACCTCAGGGTCTTTCCCTATGTTGCCAACTAAAATTACTTTGTTTACTCCTGCCATAATGTACGATATCTAATTACTATGTTACTAAGGTATGAATAGTTCTAAAGATTTGAAATGAAATTTTCTAACAATTTAGGGAATGGCATGTTGTTTAATTCCCTTCTTTCAATAAATTGATATTGATCCATGGTATTTCCTTTCAATTTTACACTCCAAAAAACATAGTGAATGTCTTGGTGAGTAAGGATATGTTTTCTGTACTCAGTGGTTGAATAAGTTTCAAATTCGAAAGGAAAATCATTTAACTTCGATTGTTCAAATTGTTCAAAATTATTTACTTTTTTATCTGTCTCTACCATTGGAAACTCCATCATGTTAGCCCAAATTCCTTTTTCTGGTCTTTGAGTAGTGAGGTATTTACCGTCTTTTTCCACGACTAAATACGTGAAGTATCGAGACCTTCTTTTTATCTTCCTGCTTTTGACAGGAAGTTCTGTGACTTTGTTCAAATGAAAAGCTTCACAAATTTCCATAAATGGACACTGATCGCAATTTGGGTTTTTAGGAACACATTGCAATGCTCCAAACTCCATAATTGCTTGATTAAAAGTGTCTGGCTGCTTTTCGTCAATTAATTCTGAAGCCAGGTCAAAAAATATTTTTTTTGATTTCCCAACATCAATGGGATCTTCTATGTTAAACAGTCGGGACAAAACCCTGTAAACGTTACCATCTACTACAGGTACTACTTCTTTGTAGCAGAAACTTGCAATCGCAGCACCTGTGTATTCACCTACTCCAGGAAGTTCATTTAAAGCTACAAACGTTTCTGGAAACAATCCTTGATTTTGATTTACAACAATTTTTGAGGTAGCATGTAGCCTTCTTGCTCTAGAATAATACCCTAAGCCTTTCCAAGCATTCAATACTTGCTGTTCAGAGGCTGAAGCTAAGTCAAAAACGTTAGGGAATAATTTTAAAAACTTAATGTAATATGGTAATCCTTGTTCCACACGAGTTTGTTGCAACATGATTTCTGACAACCAAATTTTGTACGGATCTTTAGTATGTCTCCACGGTAAATCTCGTTTATGTTCTTTGTACCAAAAAATTAATGAATCTGAAAAATTTACCATGAATTAGAATCTACTAGAAACAACATTTTTGTATCGAAATTATCGTTAATTTTTGAACCCCAGCAGTTTCCGTAAAAAAAGTCTTGCATTTTTTTGAATAAAGTTTTTGTTATCGAATATAAAGAGCTAAATTTGCAGCCCGAAAACGACCATTCTATAAATAAAAATAATATGACAAAAGCAGACATCGTTAGTCAAATTTCCGACAGAACAGGAATCGAGAAAGTAGCCGTACAAGCAACAGTAGAGGCTTTCATGAAATCAATTAAAGTGTCTTTATCGGAAGGTGAAAACGTTTATTTGAGGGGATTTGGAAGTTTTGTTGTTAAAAAGAGAGCTGAAAAAACTGGTAGAAATATTTCGAAAAATACTACTATCATTATACCAGCTCACCACGTACCTTCCTTTAAGCCAGCAAAAACTTTTACAGAAAAAGTAAAAAGTAAAATTAAGTAGTTTGATCTGATATGGGATGGAAACAAGTTATACTAATTGTAGGCGCCCTATCGACAGTTGTTCTTTTATATATTTTACCCACTCCAAATGCTGATTTCCGCACGATTGAACTTAAAGAAGAAAGTCCATCGGAAAGCAATTTAAGTAATGAGGAAAAAATTGAGAAAGCATTAAAAATAATGCAAGGCGAAAGTGGAACTCCGATGGAAGGGATTGGACTTCTTAAGGAAGTGATAGCAGACAGCCCTAACCACGAACAAGCCCTTTTTTATTTAGGAGACTTTTCAATAAAATCGGGACAGTTTGAAAAAGCAATTTCACGTTTTGTAAAGCTTACGGAGGTTAATCCAGAAGCTGCTCAGTACTGGTATATGTTGGCTCAAGCTTACGAATTAAATAAGAACTCTGATAAAGCTGTTAATGCTTATCAAACTTTTATTAACTTTAACACCGATTCAATTATAATTGAGGACGTTAGACAGAGAATAAAGACATTAAAAAAATAGATATAAACTAAAAAAAATAAAGCTATGCCAAGCGGAAAAAAGAGAAAAAGACATAAGATGGCTACCCACAAAAGGAAAAAGCGTCTAAGAAAAAACAGACATAAAAAGAAGAAGTAAGTAGCTTCTTTTAGTTCATAAACTCAAAGTTCACAAGACTTTGAGTTTATGGGTTTAACACTAACCCTTTGATATATCAGTCATTTGACTACTGATAATGTTTGGGTCTCTTCTAAGAAGGACAATACTTCATTGCTTGTTTTATTGAAGTCATTCATAACTATCACTTAGGGTTTAAGTTTCAATTACGAAGCTAAATACTATTGCGAAGATGCAATTGTGTTGGCTTCTCACATTTAAATAGAAAAGCGTGCACGAATTAATAATTAGTTCAACGCCGACTGATGTTGTAATTGCTTTACTTAAGGATAAAAAGCTTGTTGAGCTCCAAAAGGAGCCTAAAAACACTAAATATGTTGTTGGAGATATTTACCTAGGAAAGGTAAGAAAAGTACTTCCAGGATTAAATGCAGCATTTGTAGATGTAGGATATGAAAAAGATGCATTCCTACACTACTTTGATTTAGGTCCACAGTTTACTTCCTTAAATAAATATGTACACAACACTAGGAACGGCAAAGAAAAAACGTCTAATCTTTTATATTTCAAAAGAGATAAAGACATTACTAAAGAAGGGTCTATTGACACCTTAGTAAAAAGTGGTCAAGAATTGGTGGTACAAGTTGCCAAAGAACCAATATCTACTAAAGGACCAAGAATCGGAACTGAAATCTCCCTTGCGGGAAGATTTTTAGTACTTGTCCCATTTTCGGACAGGGTTTCAATTTCGCAAAAAATTCCAAGAATCAAGGAAAAGGAGCGTCTTAAAAAGCTTTTAAGAGGTATTAAACCAAAGAATTTTGGTGTAATTGTTCGAACAAATGCGGTAGATCAAAAAGCATCTGAGCTAGAAGCTGATTTAAACGATTTACTCAAAAAATGGAAAGTATTATATGGTAATTTAAAGTCGGCAAAACCTAAAGACAGAGTTCTTGGCGAGTTGAGTAGAACCTCCACCATAGTAAGGGATATTGTTAATAGTTCTTTCGAACGAATCGCTGTAGACGACCCCAGTTTGTACGATGAAATAAAAGAATACTTACAACAAGTGGCTCCTGAAAAAGCTAAAATTGTAGAGTATTACGATGGCAAATTACCAATTTTTGAAAAAAATAAAATTTCCAAACAAATTAAAAATTCGTTTGGAAAAACAGCGACGCTTTCTAACGGCATATACTTGGTCATTGAGCACACTGAAGCATGTCATGTAATTGATGTAAACAGTGGGAACAGAAGTCAAAAAGGGAAAAGTCAGGAAGAAAATGCTTTGGCTGTAAACCTTGACTCAGCAGAGGAAATTGCAAGACAACTTCGCTTAAGAGACATGGGTGGGATTATTGTGGTGGATTTCATTGATATGAAAAGCTCTGCGAATCGTAAGCTTTTGTTTCAAAAAATGAAGGAATTTATGAAGGATGATCGTGCAAAACACAGCGTCACTCCTCCAAGTAAGTTTGGGTTAATTGAGATCACGAGACAAAGAGTTCGTCCTGTGACAAAAATGGTGAATACAGAAGAATGTCCATCATGTTCAGGAACAGGAAAAGTAGAAGCTACGATTAACCACATTGACATACTCGAAAGTAAAATTTCAACCATTGACAACAGCAAAGAAAAAAAGATTAGTGTTGGATTACACCCTTTTTTAGCTGCATATATGACCAAAGGAATCTTTTCACTGAGGTATAAATGGCAAAAGAAATACGGTATTAAAATCGAAATCCTTGCGCTGTATGACAATGACATACTTGAGCATCATGTATACAATATGAAAGGACAAGAATTAAATTTATAAGGTGACTCATGGAGAGGCCTTTAATAAGGCGATGAAATATTGTGTGTACCAAGATAGGTGTCAACAGGAAGTAAGAAACAAACTGTATGACATTGGAGCACCGCACGAATCCATTGAAAGCATTATTAGCGACTTAATTGAAGACAATTTTTTAAATGAAGAAAGATTTGCCACCAGCTATGCTCGTGGCAAATTTTATTATAAGGACTGGGGGCGCGTAAGGATTAGAATGGAACTTAAGCAAAGAAAAATTTCCGAATACTGTATTAAAAAAGGAATGCTTGAAATCAGAGAGGAAGATTATCTGATGACTATCCAAAAACTCATTAATAAAAAAGGAAAGCAATTAGGCAACAGCACAAATGTCGTCAATAAAAACAAAATTGTTAACTTCCTGTACAACAAAGGATACGAATCAAATTTAGTTTGGGAGTGCATAGCGTCAGCTTAATTGTTACTTTTGTTAAAACCTGAATTCAATCATAAATTCCTTGAATTATGAGCAAAAACGAAATATTAATTGCCACCTTTACCATACTGCTTTTTGTAGCGCTATTTTTCTTATTCAACAGCGTCTTTGTTTACATAGCCGTCAGTGCTGTTTTTGCTACAGTGGGTTCACCTCTTGTGAAACTTTTTCAAAAAATTAAAATTAAAAAGTTTAAAGTCGGAAAAGGACTAGCTTCATTTTTAACATTGACAAGCTTTTACACGGTTGTCACTATTGCTCTGCTAGTTGTACTTCCTTTTTTGAGTAAAGAAGCTCAATATTTGTCCACCATTAAACCCAATGAATTACTTGCTAGGACACAAGAGCCTATTGACAAAGTGGAAAGTTTAATTTTTGAATACACCAGCAAGCATTTTTCCGTGGAACAATATGCTCGTGAAAAAATTGTAAGCATTGTAAATTTCACAAGCTTTTCTCGCTGGATAAACTCAATTACTAATCTCACGGGGAATTTCTTAATGTACTTTTTTGCTTTATCATTCATCACCTTTTTCTTTTTGAAAGATGGAAAAATGTTTTTTGAAAAAGCGAAAACCATTATCCCTAGCAGATACAGGGAAGAAGCTCCAAGTATTCTTCCGCAAATAAAAACTAAGCTAACACGCTATTTTATTGGAATATGTATTGAAGTCCTAGCAGTGTTTTTGTGTTTAAGTATTGGACTTTTCTTGGTGGACATTAAGTACTTTATTATTATCGCAATAATAGCCGCTGTCTTTAATGTCATCCCTTATTTAGGCCCAATGATTGGAATTATTTTTGGTCTGACCATCATTAGTTTCACTTATTGCTCAGGGACTCCCGACTGCATTGAAACGATTTTTCCAATACTAGGAAAAGCGTTTGTGGTGTTTATAGTAGTTCAATTATTGGACAATATATTATTTCAACCATACATATATGGTAAAAGTGTAAATGCCCATCCATTAGAAATATTTTTGATTGTAATGGTATTTGGGAATCTATGGGGTGTTGTGGGATTAATACTCGCAATTCCAGTGTGGAGCGTCGTTAAGATTGTACTTGGTGAAATTCGGAAAAACTCCAAGTTCTTGAATAAAGTGTACCAAACCAAGATCAGCGACTAATGGCGAAGGTAGTTGTAGGTTTAAGCGGAGGAGTCGATTCTAGTGTAGCAGCACAGTTATTAATTGAACAAGGCCACGAAGTCATTGCATTGTTCATGAGGAATTGGGACGATGCATCAGTAACCTTAGAGGCCGAATGCCCTTGGGTTGAAGATTCTACTGATGCTTTGTTGGTTGCTGAAAAGCTAAATATTCCCTTTCAGGTAATTGATTTCTCTGAGTTATACAAAGAAAGGATCGTCGACTACATGTTTTCTGAATATAAAAAAGGCCGAACCCCAAACCCTGATGTGCTTTGTAACCGTGAAATAAAATTTGATGTTTTTTTGGACAAAGCATTGGAACTTGGTGCTGAATATGTTGCTACAGGACATTATTGCCGAAAAGAAACCATTGAAGTTGATGGCAAAACGCAACATCAACTTTTAGCTGGCCTGGACAAAGGTAAAGATCAAAGTTACTTTTTGTGTCAATTGAATCAATATCAGCTATCCAAAGCCTTGTTCCCTATTGGTGAATTACAAAAAAGTGAAGTTCGAAAAATAGCCTCAGATAAAGGGTTTATTACAGCGGACAAAAAAGATTCTCAAGGTCTATGTTTCATAGGAAAAGTACATTTGCCAGAATTTTTACAGCAAAAACTCGCTGCAAAAAAAGGAGATATTATCGAAATCCCGTCTTCATTTTCAAATTACAACGAGCCAGCTGACTCCATTGAAAATCAAGTATTACCTCACTCCTATCAGAAATCTGACGGGAAGGTAATTGGAACCCATATTGGGGCACATTATTTTACAATTGGTCAACGAAAAGGAATTGGCGTAGGAGGTAAAGTTGAACCATTATTCGTTATAGCAACAGACGTAAATGAAAACATCTTGTACGTTGGTGAAGGAAAAAATCATCCAGGATTACTTCGTAAAGGCTTATTAATTCAAAATGATGAAATCCATTGGTTAAGTGAAGACTTTAAGCTTGCGATAGGTGATAAAAAAGAGTACATGGCAAGAATTCGCTATCGTCAACCACTTACAAAAGTCACTCTGTATCAGCAAAAAGATGGTTTGCACTTAATTTTTGAACAAGCCCAAAAAAGCATTGCGGCAGGACAGTTTGCTGCATGGTACAGCGATGAGAAACTCATAGGTTCTGGAGTAATCAATAATTAACAGTTCAATTCCATAATTTAGTAATTTTTATTAAAATAAAATCAGTAGTTTGTATTCGGTTTTATTGTAATATGGAAAAATTAATAAATAATATTATTACGGAATACTCTTACCTTGAGCTATTTCTATTGAGCTTTATATACTTCTTTATTTTATACTTTCTATTAGGTCCACTATTCAAAATGGCTTGTGAACAATTAGAGAAACGACAGCTATTATATCGAATTACAGAAAGAAAACTAAGAGAAAATCAAACAAGATTTGAGATACTCCACTCTCTTAAATCTATTGTAGTATTTGGCTTTTCAATTGTTCCAATCATTTATTTGTTCCGAAACAATTATGTTGAGGTACTTCCTAGTTCATGTCTCAATATTTGTCTAGGAGTCCTTTTGTTAACATCATGGAATGAAATTCACTTTTACATATCGCATAAAGTACTGCACCTACCCTACTTCATGAATAAAATACATTATATCCATCATTACTCAACAGTGCCTACAGTTTATTCAGTATATAGTTTTCATTGGATTGAAGCACTGATTTTAAGCACTGTCCCACTCACAATTATTCTATTTATCCCTATACCAATGTTGTCTATGTTCATTTATCCACTGATTAGTATTCTATTAAATTTTGCTGGACATTGTAACTTCCGAATTGGAAATGGAAATGGGCACAGTTTACTTTTATTCGGATCGAGACACAACAGGCACCACGTCAAGGGATATAAGAATTATGGCTTTGTACTTGACATCTTTGACAAGCTATTTTCTAATCGCAATAAATCATAAGTACCATGAATGACATTTACATTACGAGCTCAGCATCATTTTTACCAAACTCCCCTGTTTCTAATGAAGACATGGAAGACTATTTAGGAAAAATACATGGTTTAGAAAGTAAACTTAAGCCTCGTATTCTAAAACAGAACGGTATCAAAAACAGGTACTACGCCATTGATAAAAATCAAAAAACAACACATTCAAATGCTCAACTTGCAGCAAATGCAATTATTAAGTCACTTGAAAAAAGCGAACTAGACAGCAAAGATCTTCAACTAATTTGTACAGGAACTACACAAGGAGATTTACCTATCCCAGGCTTTGCAAGTATGGTGCATGCTCAATTAGAAACAAAAAAATGTGAAGTTGCTAGTTTCCAAAGTGTATGCGCAAGTGGTATGATGGCAATCAAAAATGCATATGCGCAAATTAAATCAAATGAAAAACAAAATGCCGTTTGTGTAGGAAGTGAACTAGTGAGTAGGTTATTTAAAGCTTCACGGTTTGATGCCCAACAAATTGATTCCCTTCCTTACGATGCAGAATTTTTAAGGTGGATGTTGTCTGATGGAGCAGGTGCAGTAGTTTTACAAAACAAAAAAAACGAATCCGGAATTTCATTAAAAATAGAATGGATTGATTTACAATCTCATGCTAACGAACACCCTGTTTGCATGTATACTGGAAAAACTGACAATAAAAACGAGAACGAACAAACATGGTTGGACTATCCAAGTTATGAAGAAGCCTCGGCATCAGGAGCGATCAACTTGAAACAAGACGTTAGGTTATTAGATAAGGTAATCAAAACCGGTGTAGCTCATTATTTTGAATTAATAGATAAAGGTAAAATTGTAAAAAATGAAATCGATTGGTTGTGTTGCCACTACTCCTCCGAAATTTTTAAGGCTCCAATTAAAGAGCTAATGAAAAAAGGTGGTGGAGAAATTGCTGACGAGAAATGGTTTAGTAATTTATCTACTAAAGGTAACACGGGTTCAGCATCAATCTTTATCATGCTCGAAGAGTTAATGTATTCAGGAAAATTAAAAGCTGGCGACAACATTTTGTGCATGGTTCCTGAGAGCGGCAGATTCATTACTTCTTATATGAAGTTAACTGTTGTTGGTAATTCTAGTTCTGAAGAAAAAAAATATCCTGTCCGAAAAATACAATCTCCTGAATTAATCATTGACAAAACTGAAACCTCTGAATGGCTTATCAGACAGTTAGCTCAAATTTGGATAAATTTTGAAAATGAATTACTTAAAGTTCCAATCATCACAAAAATACACGACGGAAAACTTCAGTTAAAAGATTACGAACTATTAGTGTTTGATTTAAGGCAGCAAGTCATTGATGGAGCGCAGTGGATATCTAGAGCAGCATCAAACATTGACATCGATTTGTTTGAATTAAGGTCAGCTTTTATTAAGCATACTGCAACTGAGCACAAAGATTATCAAATGCTTGAAAAAAATTACGAAGCAATCGGTGGACAATTAAGTGACATTAGATCTGGTGAGCAAAATGTAGGATCTATAGCACTTACCTCTTTTATGTTTCAGCAAGCTAGCAAACCAAACCCAATTGATTTATTAGGCTCCATGTTTATTATTGAAGGAATCGGCAAGAGATTATCGGCCTTTTGGGGTGAGATGATTCAAGATCAACTTAAACTAACAGACAACCAAGTTTCATTTTTCACCTATCATGGTGTGGCAGATGAAAATCATTTTCATAATTTAGAAAAGGCGTTGAACCACCCAAAGATGAACATGGAAGTCGCAAAGAAAATTGTAAAGACAGCTAAAGTAACAGCTAGGTTGTATAAAATGCAATTAGCAGAATTAGGAAATTATTAATAAGATGAGCAAGAACGAACCATTTACCGAACACGACGAAAGAGACCCTAACCCATGGCTCGCCTTGTACTTAGACAGCAGTATTCCTATCAACAAGAATACGAAGCAAGCACTAATGAGAGATAATAATTCAAAGTCTGTCAGGTACTTACTCCCCTTTGTGCAATTGTGGTCAAAAATCACCATGTTCTTTATTCATGTATTTAAATTTATATTTCCCAAGCTACTAAACTCATCAAAACTGCTTCATAAACTATTAGCGTGGGGATTAAAAAGGTTTGTTAGCCCTGACGCTAATCTCCTTATATTCAGACATTTTCATGTTGGAACAGAAATACTTCAATTCATAGCTGGCAACGTAAAAGACGTAAATATCACTGGAAACCCTCTGAAACCAAAAAACTTTGAGGATGTAAAAGATGATTTATTTTTAATACACGATTTAAACTTGTACAATTTCGTAATCAAACTAAATAAGCAATTAGATGAGAAAGGAATTACAATTACTAAACCGTCAAAAATTAATGTTGATATGATAACTGCAGGGGAATTTGATCATATTAAATTCCCTAACAAATGGACGAATGTGCTTGATTTAAGATCGGCTATTGAATTATTCACACCTTTCTATCAATTGTTCCTGACCTCTAATGACTTTATAAGGGCTTCAAATTCTTTGCAATTAGACGAAACTATTGCGATATATTCGTCTCAAATTTTAGGAACTCCGGGGCATTTAGGCTTAGTAAATAACAAACACCCAATGGTACCAGTCTCCACATATAGCGCAGCATACAGGTTAGTTCTTCATGGGCTAGCTGCTGAGACATTACACGAAGTATTGGTGAACATTAAACTTAATCAATCCAATGATGGCATCATGACTCCAGCATAAGTCCTGACCTTTTTTAAAAAACGTCAGGGTGTGTTTAGTCAGTGATGAATTCTTGTCAGCAAAGAAGTTAGCAAGTAAGTTTGTGGAAACAATATTTACTAATTAACAATTTACTAGCATGAAAAAAACAATTACTATTTTATCAATTTTCGCAGTGGCTTTATCAGCTACAGCACAAACACCAGGTTACACTGCAACATCATTATATGATGACTTCGCAACTAACACAGAATATGTAGACGCAAATGCAGCCGATCCTCTTAATCCAGATGGAGCATTTTGGTGGGGAAAAGCAGCTTTAGGAACTGATCCTTCTGGAACAGCAGAAAACAATGCAGACGCTTGCTACACAGAACACAAGTCAAGTTTTACAAGGAGTGGAAGTGGAAAAATGGATGTAGTAGTCAGCCAAAAAAGTGAATGTTGGCAACCAATGGGACTATCTACCAAATTAGATTTGTCTCAAAATGCTACATTTTCTGTGGAAGTAACAAATAACTCCTCTACAGTCAGTATATATTTCAACGTTTCTTTGAGTGATGCTTCTAAAAATGTAATCAACGCTAACAGCGTGAAAGCAAATTTTGCACTTACATCTATAGCTCCAGGTGAAACAATGACCTTAAGTGGGGATTTCACAGGAGGATTCAAAAAATCATGGCCAGGACCTACCTATACTAACACATTTGACTTCACTAAAGTGGTAGGTTTAGACCTGACTTTTGTTAACGCATCACAACCAGAAACAAACAACTGGGGTCCAGAAGCAATTTCTGATGTATCTGTTTCTGTTAATTCTGTTAAACTAGGATCAGGAACACCTCAATCTACAACGTCTGCTGCAAGTACTGATTTTTCAATGTACCCAAATCCATCAAATGGAGGAACTGTTAACTTTTCAGCTCAGTTAGAGTCTGTTCAAGTTTACAACAGTTTAGGACAATTGTTATCGTCTGCTAATAATGTATCAAACATTAACACTAGCGGTTTGACAACAGGAGTTTATGTTGTAAAAACCAACTTGGGTACTAAAAAACTTTTTGTTAAGTAGTTTATAAGTATAAAGTTGTTAGCGATTAGGGAAAATATTAATCATAAAGATTTATATATAATGCTATTCGAACGTCCTAATCACAATAAGACAAGCACGGTTTTTATGGAACCTAATCGCCGATAACTTTAATTAACCAGGAACTCTAAAAGGAAAAATATTTTCCAGCGCTCCCCGTAAAGATAATTTCACCTCCTTTATCACCTCCTTCAGGACCAAGTTCAATAAGATGATCGGCACATTTTGCCACATCCATGTTGTGCTCAATTACAAACACAGTGTGTCCTTGTTCTATCAATTGTGTAAATGACTCAAGTAGTTGGTTCACATCATGAAAATGCAATCCTGTAGTAGGTTCATCAAAAATAAACAAGGTGTGTTTTTGCACATTTCCTTTGATGAGGAAAAATGCCAATTTAACTCTTTGGGCCTCACCTCCACTTAAAGTGCTTGAAGCTTGTCCTAATTTAATGTAAGATAAACCCACAGCTTTTAAAGGACTCATTTTGGTGATTATTTTTGATTCAAAACTTGATCTTTTATCGTCTTTCCTTTGCTTTAAAGCCGACTCGAATACTGTAATCGCATCTTCCACCGTTAAATTCAATAAATCACCAATGCTTAATCCTTGGTATTGAACCTCTAATATTTCGTCTTTAAATTTTTTCCCTTCGCAATCCGTACACTTAATCTTTAAGTCCGCCATGAACTGCATTTCAACGGTCACCTGACCCTCACCTTGACAATTCTCACACCTCCCACCTGGTACATTCAATGAGAAAAAACCAGGTTTATATCCTCGTAGTTTTGACATAGGCTGTGCAGCAAATAATGCACGAATATCATCGTAAGCTTTAATGTACGTCACTGGGTTTGACCGTGAAGACCTCCCAATTGGATTCTGATTCACATATTCCAAATGTTTAATTAACTCCAAGTCTCCGCTTAACTTTGAGGTCATCCCCGAATTTAAATACGACCTGACTTCAGGAACTAATTCATCCAATAACAACGTTGATTTACCAGAACCACTCATTCCCATGATCACTGTTAAAGTGTTCAAAGGAAAGTTTACCTCCTTAATCTTAAGGTTGTTTAAATAACAATTTTCAAGCTTGATGCTTTTGTTAGAAGTCACACCTTTACCTTTTTTCCCTACAGTCAAAACGCCGCTTATGTAACTGGCTGTTAATGACTCTGTCCCTAACATTTCAGAAACTTCACCTTGAAACACAAGCTCGCCTCCTAAACTTCCAGCTAACGGTCCAATGTCTATTAAATAAGTAGCTGACCGAATGATGTCTTCATCATGTTCCACTACCACTACCGTATTTCCTAATTCATTTAATTGTTTAAGTACTTTAATCAATTTCTGAGTGTCCTTTGGATGTAATCCAATAGACGGTTCATCCAATACATATAATGCTCCCACTAATGATGACCCTAGTGAACTTGCTAAATTTATTCGTTGACTCTCACCACCGCTTAGTGTACTTGCTGCTCTGTCCAGTGTGATGTAAGGAACTCCCACATTGATCAAAAATTCGAGTCGACTTGTTATTTCGTCAACCAGTCTTTCTGCTATTTTTTGATCATCCCCTTTAAACTGCAAAGATGTGATCCAATCATGTGTTTGCTGAATACTCATTGATGTAATTTCAGCAATTGAAGCATTTTGAATTTTCACATACAATGCCTCCTTCCTTAGTTTAGCCCCATTACATTCCGGGCACGATGCTCGTCCTTTGTATTTGGACATAAGCACCCTGTTTTGGATTTTATATATCTTCTTTTGTTTATGTGCAAAAAATGCGTCGATTCCCATTACCCCTTTCCCTCCTTTCCACAGCATTTCTTTTTGATCCTTATCCAACTCGAAATAAGCACGGTGAATCGGAAACCCCAATTCCGCTGATGCTTTAATGAAATTGTTTTTCCACTTCAATTGATTCTGTGTATTCCAACAAGCTACAGCTCCCTCATATATTGATTTAGATAAATCGGGAACCACTAAACTTTCACTAATACCTAGTGTTTGTCCGTACCCCTCACAAGTTGGGCAGGCTCCGGTAGGACTGTTGTGGTTAAATAAATTAGGGTGAGGTTCTTCAAACACTACCCCATCCTCCTCAATGTGTTCTGAAAAGTTCAGAGTATTAATTACGTCCTTTTGCCAAACATCAATGGAACAATACCCATCAGTGAGCAAATAAACATCTTCCACACTATCTTTAACGGATGTTATAAAATCCTCATCATCCCCCACTTTTATCCTATCAATAACTAAATCAAAGGTGCCTTTGTCCTTTTTCTTTAAGGATTCCAAGGTGCAAAATTCATTGTTTTTTCTAGCTCTTGAATACCCTTCAGCTATTAAATCACTAATCTCTCGGTCAGCTAAAAATTTAGCGGGAACATAAACAATTGCCTTCTCACCTTTGTATTGCATCAAATCCTTTACTACATCATCTATGGACTGGATCACCACTTCCTTGCCACTTACCGGTGACATGATTTTTCCCAACCTAGCAAACATCACTTTCAAGTAATCATAAATTTCGGTCGTTGTACCCACGCTTGATCTCGAATTTTTAGAAACCACTTTTTGCTCAATAGCAATGGCAGGTGAAATACCTTTAATGTAATCAACCTC
>JBLIBC010000039.1:0-14291 GCA_047632015.1 Glaciecola sp. | reverse complement strand
GACCCTGTGAGCAGTTCCACTTTGATATCAAGTGGTTGTAACAGTTCACTTATTCCCTCAAAATGTTGAATTGCGAGTATTTCAGTAGGAGCCATGAGCGTGGTTTGAAAACCATTGTCAATGGCAAGCAACATACTCATTAACGCAACCAACGTTTTTCCACTTCCTACATCGCCTTGCACCAAACGATTCATGTGTGATCCATGGGTGGTGTTGTGCCTAATTTCTTTGATTACCCTTTTTTGAGCACCCGTTAATTCAAAAGGCAAACAGTCCTTATAAAAGGTGTTGAAGTGGTGTCCAACCTCTTGAAACACATGTCCTCTTGTTAGCGTTTCTTGCGCTTTTTTTGATTTTAATATTTTTAGCTGGAGATAAAAAAGCTCATCAAATTTTAATCGAATTACGGCTTTTTTTAATTGCTCCTGACTACTTGCTTGGTGAATCTGATAAAATGCTGCATTTCGACTTACTAGCTTGTTCACTTTGATTATGCTGTCAGGAAGAACTTCAGGGATTTTTCCTTTTAATTCAGTAAGTAGTGATCCAATAATCGTCCTGAACACTTTACTATCTACATTTCTTTTTTTTAATTTTTCGGTGGACGGATAAACAGCTTGTAAAGCACTTTGTTTTTTATTTAAAAACTCAATGGTGGAAATCAGTTCTGGATGTGAAAAACTAACCCTGTTATTGAATACTGTAGGTTTACCATAAATGACGTAATCGCCTCCTACTTTTAGTTTTGGCAATAGCCATTTTATGCCGGAAAACCACACCAGATCAATGGTTCCAGTGTCGTCTTTAAATAAGCCTTTTAGTCTTTTTTTTCGCCCAACGCCTTCTTCTTTAACACTTAAAAGTTGACCCTTAACTTGGGCACTTAACAGGTTTGTTTTGAGTTCTTGAATGGTAAAAAAACGTGTTCGATCGATATAACGGATAGGGAAGTGCTCGAGTAAATCTTGCCAAGAGCGAACCCCTAATTCAGTCCTAATGAGTTCTGCTTTGGCGGGACCAATGCCTTTGATGTACTCAATGGAGGTATTTAGAATATTTGCGCTAATAGGTTTTGTATTTTATATGTTCAAAAATGTCACTTGTGTAAATACTACCTCAATTTAGCTTGTAGTTTGTTTTCAAAAGTGCTAATCAGTTTGTTCATCACATTATCAATATCTTTGTCTTTTAAAGTGCCTTCATTGCTTTGCAATTGGAAGCTTAGTGCGTACGATTTTTTATTATCCGGCAATTTATCGCCTTGGTAAACGTCAAACAACTCTACTTGTTTCAATAATTTCCGCTCGGATTCTAAAGCCAAATTTTCCAATTGTTTAAAACTGATATCCTTGTCCAATAGCAGCGATAAATCTCGTTTTACAGGATGAAACTTAGATAGTTCAGTGTATTTTGTTTTTGCGTTTCTCGCGATTTCAATGAATAAATTCCAATTGATATCTGCGTAATACACTTCTTGTTTTATGCCAAACTTTTTGCAAATAGCTGAAGTTAACTTACCGTACTCAACCAATGACTGTTTTTTGAACAAAACATTTTGACCATCGCTAAAAAATGGATTGGTGCTCGCTTTGAATTTGATTCCCTTTGCACCTACTTTTTCAAGCAACAAATTGACGAAGCCTTTTAAGGTGAAAAAATTTGATTTCGAAGCATCATTACTCCAGTGATGTTGAATGTTGTTGCCACTCAAAAGCAAATTCATTCGTTTTTCTTCTTGGTATTTTTGATCACCATTTTTCCAGTAAATTTTTCCGATTTCATAAAATTTTAAATCGGAGTTTTTCATGTTTTGGTTACGTTGAATACACTCTAAACCACCAAACAATAAACTTCTTCTCAATAAAGAAAGGTCACTACTTAAAGGGTTTAGTAATTCGACGTTTTGGCTTTGATCAAAATTTTCAAAGTCGGTATAGTACTCAGGTTTACTCAAAGAATTACACATGATTTCATTGAAACCATTTTGGGACAATAAGTCCGAAATAACTTGCTGAAATTTTTCTTGTGGTAACTTATCTTGATATACAATCGAGCTGTTTATGCTTGACGGTATCTCTATGTTATTGTAACCGTAAACCCTTAAAACCTCTTCAATGACATCACTTTCACGTTGGACATCTACACGAAATTGAGGTACTTTTAATAGCATTTCATCATCCGTTACTTCCGTAATACCTATATCTAAAGCACTTAAGATAGTGTTTACTTTCTCTTTAGGGATAACAGTCCCAATCATCTTATTACAAACGCTGTATCTGAATTGAACTTCGAAAGGAGGGAAGCTTTTACTTTGCTCCACTTGTAATTCTGACGCTACTTCTCCACCCGCAAGTTCTAAAATAAGGTTTACCGCCCTTTTTAAACTGTCTTCAGTTCCATTTGGATCAAGTCCTCGCTCAAACCTATAGGAAGAATCCGTTTTGGTATTGTGTCTTTTTGAGCTTTTTCTAACGTCTACCGGATTAAAGTAAGCAGCTTCAAGGAAAATATTTTTAGTGTTGTTGCTTACACCGGATTTAAGTCCTCCCATCACTCCAGCTAAACACATAGGTTGTTCACCGTTGCTTATTACTAAGTCGTTGGCGTCTATTTTAATTTCATTTCCATCTAGTAATTGTAAACTTTGACCTTCAAATCCCTTGCTTACTTTTATTTTTCCTTTCAAAGCAGAGTGATCGAAAGCATGTAAGGATTGTCCCATTTCCATTAATACGTAG
This sequence comes from Glaciecola sp., assembly GCA_047632015.1. GTDB lineage: Bacteria > Bacteroidota > Bacteroidia > Flavobacteriales_C > JBLIAZ01. Next base: position 11,553 of record JBLIBC010000039.1, on the reverse strand, counting down.
TTGGTTACATCAACTATGTTATTAATTGGTTTTAGTCCAATTAAATTAAGTTTATCTTTTAACCAAGTCGGCGATTCTGACACGGTAACATTGGCAATGCTAATTCCACAATATTTTGGGCAAGCATCATTGTCCACTATTTCAATTGACATAGGAAGTGAGTTTGTCGACTTTGGAATAGCAGAAACCTCAGGTAAGTTTAAATGAGCTTCTCCTTTGTGAAACTTGAAATATGCAGCTAAATCTTTTGCTACTCCCACATGTGATAATGCGTCAGCTCTATTTGGGGTAATGTCGATTTCAAGAACGTAATCGGAACTTACTTTAAAATAATCTTTAGCTAAAGTTCCAACTGCTACCTCATTGGGTAAGTTTAAGATCCCATCATGTGATGCTCCTAATCCTATTTCATCCTCAGCACATAACATCCCCTCTGATAGGGCACCTCTAATTTTTGATTTTTTGATTTTAAAACTGTCGTCTCCGTTATAAAGTGTAGTTCCGATAGTAGCAACCACCACTTTTTGACCCTTGTCCACATTTGGTGCACCACATACTATGTTTAAAGGATTGTCTCCGCCAATATTTACTGTTGTTAATTTCAATTTGTCAGCATCAGGATGCTTTTCACAAGTGAGTACTTCCCCGACAACTAAACCTTCTAAACCTCCTTTTACAGATTCTTTTTTTTCTAACCCTCCAATTTCTAGACCTAAATCAGTAAGTATTTCGGCGATTTGTTCAGGAGATTCATCAAAATCGATGTATTCTTTTAACCAATTATAGGAGACGTTCATGTGTGGAAAATTTCCTCAAATTTATCGTTTTATACGCAAAACAGCGGTAGGATAGTAAAATATTTTACTAAGCTTCCACTGTTTACAGAGAACTAGATAATGTTGGCATATGAGGCTGTATTCACTTGTTTGCTATCTGACGATCACAAGTCTTCGCTTATAGTTTCGATAGGGAGTAATTAATACAACTGTATAGTATCCAGGTTTCAACCTGCAGGCGTTAAATTCTCGTTTAAACGATGACCTCATTACCACTTTTCCGTGGTGGTTATAAATTCTAACTTCTTTGCAATCAATTCCAGCATCAGTAGTTATTTTGAAATGACCTCTTGATGGATTCGGGAACACTTTGATAGATGCGTTTATTTTATCAGTATGATGTTTATTTGCTTCGCATTCATTTTTGCTTTTGTACTCATGTTTGTACGGAGCTCTACTTTCCCGACGATACATTTTTTTTATTCTCTTAGGCGAAAGTGCATTACTATATATTCTTAAATAATCTATTTTTCCTTTGAAAAAGAAGTCAGTATATGTAGCGCCTGCAGAAATGTAATGATGCGCACCAATTAGAGGGGTGATTTCTGTGAGAGGGTTTACCATATTGATTTGTTTTTCACCTATTAATTTTCCGTCAAGGTATAAGCTTATCTTTTTTTTATTTCCATTTTTCACAAGAACTAAGTGGTGGTATTTATTGTAGATCATTTCAGAACTGACAGAAATATTTTGAATATTCCAATTTGACTCTACATTGTTGTTATGTAATGAGCTTAAACTTCCGTCCTTGACCCAGAGCAGTAAAAGGTCAGTGCCGTTAAGTGGAAATCCGTTTAAACTAAATATTGTGGCCCTTTCCTGTGCATTTGTTTGATTGTTATTTTCTGACGGGCGTTCAGTAAACAGGTAGGTCTCGATGCTAAATGATTTATTCTCATCTAAATCAATAATTCCACTTGGTAATGTCATATAATCATTTTCTCCATCAAATTCATACGCTCTGTTTTTTCGACCATGTCTGTCAGTGGTTAGAGTTGCTCCATGAACTTCGGTTTGAATTTTTCCTTTTTGATCATTTGCGTTTCCATTAAATTCAAAATTAGCAATATATTGTTTTGCGAAAGCGAAGTTGGTGATCACAAGTAAACTGAGGAGTAGTAGGTTTTTTTTCATAGCTAATAAGGTTGTGCAATGGTAGTTGCGGTTAGTAGTGCGGGGAAGGGTGTCCCTTACTTAATGCTACGGTATTAACTAGGGGAAAGTTACAGGGTATTGACTAGTATAATAATCGTTTCCGTTTTATTTTACATTAAAAATGTAAAATAAACTAAAGCTTCAAAAAGAGTGAAGTGATTAATTGAAGGGGTTTTCGGGGTGTATTTTGTTATTCTCTAATCTTAAAAATTAATTATTTAATCAATAAAAAGATTTTAAAAATAAAAATACGTTTCCTGTTGTTAAGGAGTGTGTTTGATGAAGTCGCTAATTAAATCACAATATGGTAAAAACCCTGTTTGAGGCACAAAATTTTGATGATTGGCATTAGTCACATGGAGTTCTTTGTCTATACCGCTATGAAATTTATAAATTTCTTCTCCATTGATGGATTTACTATATTTTTCATCCTGTTCACTTAATAGCATTAGTAGTTTGCCTTTAAAGTTTTTTATTAGTTCAATGTTATCAAATTGTGACTGGTCAAAAAATGAGCTTGGTAAATTTAATTGAGTAGCATTACTCAAAAGGTAGTCGGTTTTAGCAACTGGATTTTCAAGAATAAGGGTAGGAGGAGAGTTAAATTCATCCTGGCTATCAGCCGCCAAAAAGCTAGCTGCGACAGCACCTAAGCCTTGCCCATATAATATGATGTTTTCAGTGGGGACCTCGTTTTTGTTAAGCCATGCTCCAACAGCTTCTGCGTCTTGCAATAATGCTTCAAGACTAGTTTGTCCAGGTGACGAACCAAGACCTTGGTAATCAAAGGTTAATATATTGTATTTGGTAGGCGATCCGCATTGGTACAACGTTTTAATTTGTTCGTAGTAATAGTCCATGTGATACTGAGCACCATTACAAAATACTATTAAAGTGTCTTCAGATATGTTACTTAGATTCCCAACAAATAGGGCTTTTATTTTTACTTCATGTCCCTTTTCGGGATCCTTGGACTTGATAGAGAGTTGATGTAGCTCTGATGATGGCAAAGAAAAGTCACTGGGCGCTTCAAAAACTTTCACTCCAGTGTGATTTTCCCATTGGTAATATTCAAATTTTTCGTCTTGGCTAAATATATCATCTTCTGTTCGTTTGCACGAACCAGCTCCGGTCATAAACAAAACAGGCGCTATAAATAGCGCCTGTTTTAATAAGATGTTAATATTAAAACTCAAAGGTTTCAATGAATTTAGTGGTGATTTCACCTTTAATAAAATCTTCGTTGTCCATTAATTTTAAATGAAAAGGGATTGTAGTTTTAATTCCTTCAATGACAAATTCGTCCAAGGCTCTTTTCATTTTTGCAATAGCTTCTTCTCTAGTTTGAGCCACTGAAATTACTTTTGCAATCATCGAGTCATAGTGAGGACTAATCGTGTAACCAGAATAAACATGTGTATCTATTCTAATACCGTGACCCCCAGGGGGATGAATATTAGTGATTGTTCCAGGTGATGGTCTAAAGTTGTTGTATGGATCTTCTGCGTTTATTCTGCATTCAATCGCGTGCATTTTTGGAAGGTAATCTTTTCCAGATATTTTTTGACCAGCAGCAATTTTAATTTGCTCCCTGATTAAATCATATCCTGTAATTTCCTCAGTAACACAGTGCTCAACTTGAATTCTTACATTCATTTCCATGAAAAAGAAATTCCTGTGTTTGTCTACTAAAAATTCTACTGTACCAACACCTTCATATTTAACAGCCTTCGCTGCTTTAATTGCCGCTATTCCCATTTCTTTGCGCAACTGTGCAGTCATGAAAGGCGAAGGAGCTTCTTCCAATAGTTTTTGATGTCTTCTTTGAAGTGAACAATCTCGCTCAGACATATGACAGGCATTTCCAAATTGATCACCAGCGATCTGAATTTCGATGTGCCTCGGATCTTCAATGAATTTCTCCATGTATAAATCATCGTTGCCAAATGCGGCAGCTGACTCTCTTCTTGCTGCATCTATTAAATCGAGTAGATCAGACTCTTTTGGCACCATCCTCATTCCTCGTCCTCCACCTCCTGCCGAAGCTTTAACCATAACAGGGTAACCAACTTCTTTTCCTAATTTGAGTGCATGTTTGTCATCACCGATAATTCCATCTGAACCAGGAACACAAGGTACCCCAGCTTTTAGCATAGTAGTTTTTGCAGCTGCTTTGTCACCCATTCCATCAATTTGTTCAGGAGTGGCACCAATAAATTTGATGTTGTTTTTCGTGCAAATATCAGAAAATCTTGAGTTTTCCGATAAAAATCCATATCCAGGATGAATTGCTTCAGCGTTGGTAATTTCAGCAGCTGAAATGATTCTAGGAATATCTAAATATGAATCTGTACTACTAGGAGGTCCAATGCAAATTGCTTCATCAGCAAATCTTACATGTAAACTGTCTTTATCAGCTGTAGAGTATACTGCTACAGTTTTAATTCCCATCTCCTTACATGTTCTAATAACACGCAAAGCAATTTCCCCTCTATTGGCAATCAGTATTTTTTTAAACATAACAGGGTGTTTATATGAAACAAGTAAATTATTTAGCTTGGATCAACTACGAATAAATCTTGATCGAACTCAACTGGTGATTCATCGTCAAATAAAACTTTAACAATTTTACCAGTTACTTCGGCTTCAATTTCGTTGAATAATTTCATTGCTTCCACAATACAAATTACGTCTCCAGGCTTAATTTCATCACCCACATTTACAAAAAGATCCTTGTCAGGGGAAGGTCTTGAATATGCGGTTCCAATCATTGGTGACTTAATAATTACATAATTAGAGTTTTCTTCCTCGGCTGGAGCAGCAACTTCTGCTGCCGCAACAGGTACCGAAACCTCTGTAGCTGACTGTTGAACAACTTGTTGAATCGGAACGGTTTGGAATTCTTGATCAGTAAATCCTGTCTTTTTTCCTTTTACAATCCCGTTATCGTTCTTAATAGTAAGTTTAACTTTGTCTGTTTCAAGTTGAATTTCACTTACTCCTGATTTTGCAACTAATTTTACTAAATCTTGAATTTCGCTGTTTCTCATAATTTGAACTTTGCTTTGAACTTTATTTTGAAATAAAATGTGAGTGTCTTATAATTTTAACAATTTACGGCAAATTATTTAATATGCCCACTTTAAATAAACCGATCCCCAAGTAAATCCTCCTCCAAAAGCTGCTAATATTAAATTGTCACCTTTGTTGAGTTTGTTTTCCCATTCCCATAAACAAAGTGGGATTGTTCCGGCAGTAGTGTTTCCGTACTTTTGAATGTTTATCATTACTTTGTCCTCTGGAATATTCATCCGGTTTGCTGTAGCAGATATAATTCTCAAGTTAGCTTGGTGTGGTACTAGCCAAGTCACATCATCACCAGTTAAATTGTTTTTGACCATGATTTCGTGAGAGACATCAGCCATGTTAGTTACCGCATGTTTAAACACTTGTTTGCCTTCTTGGTAAATGTAGTGCATCCTGTTATCAATGGTTTCCTTAGAGGCCGGATGCAATGATCCGCCGGCTTTTATATTTAGCCATTCTTTTCCTGCACCATCACTCTTTAATATTGCGTCTTGAATACCATCTTCATCTTCTGATGGTTCAAGAAGTACAGCTCCAGCACCGTCTCCAAAAATAATACATGTTGTTCTGTCTTCATAATCAATAATTGATGACATTTTGTCGGCACCAACTATAATTACTTTTTTATGTGAACCACTTTCAATGAATTTTTGACCTGTAACTAAGGCGTACAAAAAGCCACTACAAGCAGCACTTACATCGTAACTGAACGCATTTTTTGCTCCTACAATATCCGATACTAAATTAGCAGTGGATGGAAATGGCATATCAGGAGTAACTGTAGCTACAATGATTAAATCTATTTCTAGAGGGTCAAGATTTTTTTTAGCAATTATTTCCTTTACAGCTTCGGCAGCCATAAAGGAAGTTGCCTTATCCTTGTCTTTTAATATTCTTCTTTCTTTGATTCCCGTTCTCGAGGTAATCCATTCATCAGTGGTGTCTACAAATTTTGCTAAGTCCTCATTCGTCATAACGAATTCTGGAACATAACCACCAACAGATGTAATAGCAGCTTTTATATTACTCATTATTTAAATGCATCTTTTATTTTATCAGACAGTTTTGCTTTGGCAATATCTGCTGTTAATATAATCATGTTTTTTATTGCCTTGTCATTGGATATTCCATGGCCTACAATTACATTGGAATTAATTCCCAATACAGGAGTTCCTCCATAATTTTCGTAGTTGAACCTTTCGTAATACTCGTCCTCTATTCCTCTGTTTTTTAACGAATGATAAGTGCTTTCTCCCTGCTTCATTACAATGTTTCCGGTAAATCCGTCACATACAATCACGTCACATTTATCACCAAAAAGATCTCTACCTTCTACATTTCCATAAAAATTGAAATCAGGAGAGTCCTTCATTAAAGTATAAGTAGCTTGTGCTAATAAATTACCTTTTTCCGGTTCTTCACCAATGTTCAAAAGACCTATTTTAGGACTGTCTATCCCAAGTACATGTTTTGCGTAAATCGATCCTAAAATACCAAATTGGTAAAGGACATCAGGTTTGCAATCAGCGTTTATACCAACATCTAGTAAAATACCAACACCTCCGTTTTCTTTAGGAAGTACGGAAGTGATACAAGGTCTTATAATTCCCGCAATTGTTTGCACTGAATACATTGCGCCAATCATCATGGCACCAGTGTTTCCAGCACTTGCAAAACCGTTAATTTTACCTTCTTTTAATAAATGAAAACCCAAGCCAATCGAAGACTTAGGTTTGGATTTGAAAGCCTTGATAGGGTGGTCACCCATTTCAATCACTTCTTCAGTGTGCACAATTGGAAAAGTGGTTTTATCCGCCCCGTTATCCTCGAGTACTTTTTCAATTGCCGGCTGATCGCCAATCAAAACAATGGTAATGTCCTGATCCGCTAGTTCTTTTTGAGCCAATAAAGCTCCTTCCACTGTAGCTTTGGGAGCGAAATCGCCCCCCATCACGTCTAGACCAATTTGCATAAATGCTAAATTTAGTAACGTTAATAATTAAGCTGTAATAGTTTTCTCGATAGCTTGTTTTCCTCTGTAGTAGCCACATTCGCCACATACTCTGTGGTATTGAACGCTTGCTCCACAGTTAGAACATGATGAAATTGTAGCAGCAGAAGTCTTGTAATGAGTTCTTCTTTTGTCTCTTCTGGTTTTACTAATCTTTCGTTTAGGATGTGCCATTTTTATATAGTTTAATTTTTATTCAATTTTTTTAATGCGTCCCATCTAGGGTCCACGTCGCTTTCTGTCTCGCCTGAATATTCTTTCAGTTTTTTAAGCAGGTCTTGGTTACAGTCTTTTTTATCAGCATGAGCAATTTTACTTGGTAAGCATATACATAAGCTTTCATACAAATAATGTCGAAGATCAAGTTCAACACAATTGTTGTCTACAACCCACATACCATCATCCTGTAATTCTTCTTCACCATGTTTTAAAATGGTGTCAAGTTCAAATTGGACGTCAAATTTAAAGTCATCGCCGCAGCGATCACAAACATTATCAACATACCCACTGTACTTAAAAACAAGTTCATAAAAACTTTCCTTTTTAATGATACTGAGCGCTACATCAACTTGTCCACCTGCTATTAACGAGTAATTAAGAGACTCAAAGAACGAATTATCTAGTAAAAATTTAAAGTCATGAGCTCCAATTTCTAACCCCTCTAATCGAATTATAAAATCATTGTACATAACATCAACATTTACGAACCGGCAAAGTTAGCAAATAATATACTCAAATCACATAGCTTTTTAATTTTTTCACTCGTTCTATTTTCTTTTTTTTTCGTTAGAAAACAAAACCGCAATGACAGATGTGCTTGAGTTTTTCGAATAGATAGCACAAAAAAGATCTTTGCAAAAAATATTGATAAGCTGCGTGCTGTGGCTATACTAAGAATTCAAGCTATTGTCTTGCCGTAAAATTCCTTTTTTGTGCGGGTTTTACTGTGAGCTGATTACTTAATAAGTCTTGGTTTAAAGTCCTGTTTTTGAATATGTCAATTCCAGTGTAAATAGCCTGTCTTAAAGACGATTCATCAGCCTTGTTTTTACCGGCAATATCAAATCCAGTTCCATGATCGGGTGATGTTCTTACAAAGGATAATCCTGCAGTAAAATTAGTTCCTTCGCCAAAAGCAATTGTTTTAAAAGGTATTAGACCTTGGTCGTGATACATGGCAATTACACCATCATAATTAGCATAGTTCCCTGAGCCAAAAAAACCATCTGCAGCAAAGGGACCATAAGCTAAAATGCCTCTAGATCTGGCGTCCTTAATTGCTGGGCTTATTATCTTTTCATCCTCTTTTCCAATTAATCCATTGTCTCCTGCATGAGGGTTTAAACCAAGTACAGCAATTTTGGGTTTTCTGATGGAAAAATCTAGCCTCAGTGAGGCAGCCATTACTCGTATTTTCTCTACAATAATCTCAAGATTTAACTGCTTGCTAATTTCACTTAAAGGAATATGGCCAGTGACCACACCTATTTTTAGTTTGTCAGAAACCATGAACATTAAATTAGTGCTGTTATCATCTACCGACGCTAAATATTCAGTGTGTCCAGGGAAACTGAAACTTTCTGATTGAATGTTGTCTTTATTTATTGGCGCTGTAACAAGCACATCAATTTCACCATTTTTCAAGTCGGCTACTGCTTTTTCCAAAGCAGCAAAAGCACTGGCTCCAGATTCCTTAGTTCCGTTTCCTGGATCAACTTCAAAATCTCCTTCACCACAATTGATAAAGTTTGTAGCGTTTATTTTTGCCTCAGTAGCTGAAGCAATAGATTGAAATTTAAAATTTTCATCATTGACAACCGTCATGTGGTGGTTCAAGGCTGACTTGTTACCATAAATTACAGGTGTGTATAATTCAAGCATCCTGGTGTCCGCTAAGGTTTTAATGATAACCTCATACCCAATTCCGTTAGGGTCACCTTGCGTAATGCCAATTTTGATGTCTTTTGATGAAATCATTTCCTGAGTTTTTTTCAAAAGTAAACATCTACTCATGATTATTTTACACCTGCCAATAATAATTTTTTGGAAAATACATTGTTAGCTCTGGAAACTGGTTATTCCTGGGAAAGTAGTTTGTATTATGAATCCGTAATTCCAAAACTCTTTACTTCAATAACATCTCCTACTTGCATGTCGTTAAGTTGAATATTGTCAATCCTCACACGTACCAAACGCAAAGTAGGAAATCCAACAGCAGCACTCATTTTGCGAACTTGTCTGAATTTCCCTTCTCGAAGCGTAATGGATACCCAACTAGTAGGGCCATGTCTTTGATCTCTTAATTTTCTTCTGGTTTCAAAAACTGGCTCAGGAACTAAACGTCTAGCTTCACAAGGTAAAGTATTGTATTTGTTTTCTCCTGAACCTAATTCTATTCCATCTTGCAGCTGTTGTATTGCTTTATTAGTTATTTCGCCATCAACTTGAGCAAAGTATTCTTTTTCCACTTTTTTGCTTCTAACAATTGCGCTTACTTTTCCGTCAGTGGTAAGCAACAGAAGTCCTTCCGAATGCTCATCCAGCCTTCCAATTGACATCGTTTTTTCTGGGAAGTCACCAAGTTCACCCAGCAATTTTTTATTCTTTCGCTTACTTTGATTGTTGATAAATTGGGACAAAAATCCAAAAGGCTTGTGGATAATAAAATGACGATGATTTTCCATGAAATTTTTAAAACGCTTCGCCCAGGTTAAAGAAAAACCCTTGTGAACCGTCAGCAGCGATTCCATAACTCACCAATAAATTAAGATCAGATTCTGTGTTCATTTTTAACCTGATACTGCAACCTATGCCAGGAATGAATTGCTTAAAAGTATTGGTTTCCCATTCTGAAACACTGTGACCGTTGGCAAACACAGACCCATTAAAGAATCCATTTTTTGATATCCTAAACCTGTATTCAGACTCTAAATAAAGTAAGCTTTTCCCAACGTATCGACCTTGACGGTACTGCCTGGCAAAATTTGTATAGGCATCCCATCCTGTACTTGGTAAATCAAAAAACGGAGGCATACCACTTAACACAAATTGATTGTAGCTCCAAAAAGCTAAGATATTTTCCGATTTTGATGAAGGTTTAAAATAAGTTCTTAAGTCAATAAATAATGAAGCCCAGTTCGAGGTGCCTCCCATACTCTCTGAGTTGTGCCTGTATATTACATTCGCGTAATGTTCCCCCTTTTTAGGACTAATTGAGTTTTTTCTTTTGTCGAATAAAGCATTCAAAGTAAACCCTGATGACGTGGTTGTCGAAGAGTCACCAAAAGTGGAAAAGTCATTGATCGGGTTTTCGTCTATATGGTTTTGCTCAATGTTTGTGTGGTGATCTAACTTGTATCCAGCTCCTAAATAGCTGTATTTCGCTACCTTACGATAAGCCGTCTGGTGAATCCTTAAGTAGTTATAATTAATCAAAATTTCGTTTTCCTTTACCGTGCTACCACCTAAGCCATAATTAAGTTGATGGTACACGTAATACCGCCAATCACTTACAAAATTCCATTTGTTTTCAGGTGTCCAAATCACAATGTTAAAAGGCATTGAAAGTTGTTTTCGTTGAGAAAACTCTATTTGAAAAGTTACGGACGATAAATTGGTGTTTGATTTATCACCCAGCAGAAAAACATTATTTGAAATGATATCCACAGTGAAGCCAGTCTGAATAGTATAACCAATCGCTGGCAAAACACTTAAATGTACTTTTTTTTCTTCCTTAGCGGCAGAATCTCTTTCCTCCATATTAAATAACCTCTTTAACAGGATGGGAAGATCTATCTGTTGCGTTGTGTCTGTCTCGTTTTGAGAGAACACCGAAGAGCTTGCAAGCAAAATAAAAAAAAGGATGTGCAGGAAGCTTTTCACTACTTAATATGATTCTTTACAAAAGTCATGTTTACTATTGGCAAATTTATAATTTTTTTGACGGCTTAAGAATATTCTAAATCTAATTTTTTAACAATCAAGGTCTTTTTTCAAGTAGGTCCTTAATTTTCGACAAAAGTAAACCGTTGTATAATTTCACCTTCAACAGTAACTTCTTCTTGGAACATGGCTAAAGGTCGGACCCATAACTTACTTTCTCCATATAGTGGCTTGTAAACAACAAGCTGTTCCTGGGATTCTGAATGTGTTGCCACATCAATCACTTCATATAACTTATCTTTATAGTGCCGGTATATTCCTGTTTTAATCATACAATAAAAGGTGGAACAGTTAACTGGAAAAGGTGACGTGAATCTTTCCGTGACCCGAAAGATAAGGTTAATTTGAGTGATTTAGCTAAATGTAAAGCGCACATTTTTTAATCATTAATTAGCTTGCATGTTTTTATTATCTTAACTCCATTATGTGCTACAGCGCCAAATCAATTTTAACAAAAAAACTAAAAATTGCAATTCGTCATGGAAATGATGATTCAAAAATAGACGAGTTAATCGAAAAGCT
>JBLIBC010000038.1:0-14489 GCA_047632015.1 Glaciecola sp. | reverse complement strand
GGAGGTCCGTATAAACATAAAATGGGAGCTTTCATGTCCTTCTTTAATTTCAAAACGGCAAGGTGTTCCAATATCCTGTCTTTTACTTCATCAAGTCCGTAGTGGTCCTTGTCTAATACTTTTTTTGCCCTTTTTAAGTCGAATTTGTCCTTAGTGTATTCATTCCACGGCAAGTCAAGAAGTAACTCTAAGTAGTTCATGTATACTGAATATTCAGCAGCTTGAGGAGCAACCCTTTGCAACTTTTCTAATTCTTTGTAAAAATGCTTTTCAACACCCTCATCCCATTTTTTTAATTTTGCTCTTTTTTCAAGCTCTTCAATTTCTTGTGATGGACCACTCACTCCCAGTTCCTCTTGAATCGTTTTGATCTGTTGATTTAAGAAGTATTCTTTTTGCTGGTTGTCAATATCTACTTTTACTTTGCTTTGAATTTCATTTTTAAGTTCAAGTAATTGTATTTCCTTAGTTAAGAATGCAAGGACCTTAGTCGCTCGATCATTTACATTGCCTTCCTCTAACATTTGCTGTTTTTCCTGGACGGTTAACGTCATGTTGGAAGCAATGAAGTTTACTAAAAAGGAAGCGCTTTCAATGTTTTTAATAGCAAAGGAAGCGTCTGACGGAATGTTTGGAGAGTCTTTAATGATTTGTAATGACATATCCTTAAGCGAAGAAACTAATGCGTTAAAGGCCTTGTTTCTTTTAGGAGCTTTTTTGTCAGTAAGTCGATTAACTTCTGCTTTAATGTAAGGATCATCTGTCACTAATTTTTCAAGACTACATCGTCTTTTTCCTTGAATTATGACAGTAGTATTTCCGTCAGGCATTCTCAATACTTTTAATATCGATCCCACACATGCAATGTTATGTAGGTCGTCGAAATTAGGATCCTCAACAAGACTGTCCTTTTGGGATGCAACCGCTATCGTTTTAGTGTTTTTATATGTTTCTTGAATTAATTTGATGGATTTATCCCTTCCAACGGTAATTGGGATAACCACGCCTGGAAACAATACGGTGTTTTTTAATGTTAAAACGGGTAATATTTCTGACAAAGGAGCGTCCTTCTCTTCATCCTCCTCTTCGCTAGTGATCAAAGGAATGAATTCAGTTTCCTCATTCATCATGTCGTCCAAGTACAAATCCTTAAAGTTTAATATATCTTGCATGCGGTATTTTCTTTTAATGAATCAAATTGTAAGTCAATTTGGCAACTTCTTCCTGAAATAAAATCAGACTCAGTGACAAAAACGAATAAATCAATAGTAAATATTGATTATTCTTACTCACACTTAATGTTTCAATTGATGTGCCAATTGCTTAATCAATTATTCGTCGGTCATTATGACACTCCCTTTTTATACTTTTGCTTTATGCGGATACTCTTTTAATGCTTTGGCCAAACACTTCATTGCGCTTTTGAGTTTTGTCTCATTTACCACATAAGCTATCCTCACTTCTTGAACTCCTAATCCTGGGGTGACATAAAACCCATTGCCGGGAGTTAACATAATGGTTTCACCTTCATGACTAAACTCTTTTAGTAGCCACAAGCAAAAGTGTTCAGCACTTTCTACAGGTAATTTTACCATGGTGTAGAACGCACCAAAAGGCTTACTAAACTTAATGTTTGGTATTTTTTCAAGCTCTTTTGTGAGTGTGTTTTTCCTTTTTTCGTATTCGGACTTTACTTCCTTATAGTAACTGTCAGGTGCATCCAAAGCGGCCTCAACAGCAACCTGTCCAAAGAAAGGGGGTGAGAGCCTTGATTGTCCGAACTTTAATGCGGTTTCCATTACTTCAGGATTTCTACTTACTATTGCTCCTATTCGCACACCGCACATGCTGTATCTTTTGGAAGCAGAATCAATAACGATAACTTTGTCATCAACACCTTTTAAATTGAGTACAGATGGTGCAAAATCACCATGGTAATAAAACTCCCTGTATACTTCATCAGATATTAAAAATAAATCATGCTTGATGCAAATTTCTTTTAATGATTCTAGTTCCTCTTCAGAATAGGTGTACCCTGTTGGGTTGTTGGGACTGCAAATTAAAATTGCTTTTGTTTTAGATCCAATCAATTTTTCGAAATCACTGATAGGAGGCAATGCAAAATTATTTTCAATAGTTGATGTGACAGGTTTCACTACAATGTCAGCTGCCCCTGCAAAACTACTGTAGTTTGCGTAAAATGGTTCAGGCACAATGACTTCGTCCCAAGGGTTTAAGCAACTCAATAAGCAGATCATTAGCGCTTCACTACCACCGTAAGTAATCATTAGGTCGTCAACAGTAACGTCAATGTCATATCTTTTGTAATACTTTACAAAAGCTGCTCTCAAGGATAATTCTCCAGCCGAATCACTGTATTCCACCACATCAATATCCATTGATTTTATTTTATCAATTGCCCACTTTGGAGTGGTGATGTCTGGTTGACCTATGTTTAAATGATGAACATAAATACCTTTATTCTTAGCTTCTTCAGCAAAAGGAGCAAGTTTCCGAATAGGAGATTGAGGCATTTGAACTCCTCTTTTAGATATTTTTGTCATCAATAATGTACGTTACAATAGTTGCAAAAATAAAAAACCCAGTGATAAACACTGGGTTTTTATCCTAAATATTAACGGTTTTAATAAATAGAGTAGGCTTTTACGATGCTTAGTTCGTTGTAGGACCGTCAGCATTTTTTACAGGAAATGCGTCTGGTGTTTTAACATCAAGCACGTTACCTTTAATTTTTAAATAAACCACATCATTTGATGCGTTAGACTTAACAGTAACGGTTTTGTTAAAATTACCAACTCTTTTCGTGTCATATCTCACTTTTAATTCCCCTGTTTCTCCTGGCATAATTGGGTCTTTTGGACATTCAGGAACTGTACATCCGCAAGATCCTTGACAGTTTGTAATTACTAAAGGAGATTTACCAGTATTAGTGAACTTGATAATTCTTAAAGGTTCATCACCTTTGTTTATTGTTCCGTAGTCCACTACGTCTTTTTCAAATTTTATTACTGCTGCATTTGGGTCAGCTTTTTTTTCTGCTTCAGCTGGAGGTGTTCCAGCAGTTTGAGCAGATACTACACCTGTTAAAGTGAAAACCGCCATTGCTAATGTCAAAAAGTATTTTTTCATAATGTTCAGATTTAATTCATTTCAAATATAACATGTATCATGCCGAAATGTTGTTAATGAATTGTTAATTGTGCTGTACAGGGTAGTTTATTGAGGAATGGAAAACATCTATACTCAAACATTTATTTTATCTTTGGTTTTAATTTTGAAGCGTGGAAAGGAAATTTACAAGCAAGTTGCTTAAAGAACATTTAGAGTCACCAAAATGCGCTACACCGTCTGTAGTTGGAACATGGTTCAAGAGTCTTGTGGGAATTATGTTTCCTGGTTTTTGTGATGTAGACTACAGTTCGGAAGAGCAAATTGAAAATGCTGAGGAGAAATTACGGTCTGATTTATTTTCTATTTTGCTTTGTAATCAAAAGAATAACAAAGAGCAAACAAAATCTTTGGTTGATGTTTTTTTCGGGGAATTGGAAAACATATACAATTTGTTAAAAAAAGACATTCAAGCATTATATGATGGTGATCCAGCGGCAAAAAGTCATGCAGAGATTATCAGATCCTATCCAGGTTTTTACGCCACCGCAGCTCATAGGGTTGGTCATCAATTGAACAAAATGGGAGTGGAGTTAATTCCAAGAATAATTTCTGAAAATGCACATAGTAAGACTGGTGTGGATATCCATCCTGGGGCAACTATTGGTGAGTATTTTTGTATAGATCATGGAACAGGAGTAGTTATTGGGGAAACCACCTTAGTTGGAAATCATGTCAAAATTTATCAGGGAGTGACATTAGGAGCGCTGAGTGTAGAAAAAAGAGATGTGGTGGAACAGCGTCATCCGACTATTCTAAACAGTGTGATAATTTATGCTGGGGCAACAATACTTGGGGGAAAAACTGTAGTTGGAAATAACAGTGTAATTGGAGGTGGAGTGTGGTTAACGAAAAGTGTTGCTGATCATTCAAAAGTATATTACAGGGCAAAAATGAGTCATCAAAATGGCGACCCTGACACCATTACTTTTAAGCCTTAATAATTCTACTCATGAACATTCTTGATATCATTGGCAATACGCCACTTGTCGAAATAACTAATTTGAACCCCAACTCAAGAGTTAAAATATTTTGTAAACTTGAAGGGCAAAATCCGGGAGGCAGTGTAAAAGACAGAGCTGCTTACAATATGATTTTGGAAGCTTTAGATAGGGGTGAAATTAAAGCTGGTGATAAACTTGTTGAAGCAACTAGCGGAAACACAGGAATTGCACTAGCAATGATTGCTCAGTTAAAAGGACTGGAAATGAATTTGGTCATGCCTGACAATTCGACACGTGAAAGAATTTTGAGCATGGAAGCTTATGGAGCTACGGTAATTTTAACTCCCGCTTCTAAAAGCATTGAATATTCAAGGGTAGTAGCTGATGAAATGGTGGCTACTGGCAATTATGTCATGTTGAATCAATTTGGTAACGAAGACAATTATAAAGCTCATTATAAAACTACAGGACCTGAAATTTGGAAGGATACTAAAGGTAAGATTACACATTTTGTATCGGCAATGGGAACTACAGGAACCATAATGGGGGTTTCAAGATATTTAAAGGAACAAAATGATGCTGTCCAAATTATTGGAACACAGCCAACGGATGGTTCTAGAATCCCTGGTATTAGGAGATGGTCTCCTGAATTTGTACCTACAATATTTGAAACTAGTCGTGTAGATAGGATAATGGACGTAAGTCAAGAGGAGGCAACAGAAACAACTAGGTTGATGGCTAAAAAAGAAGGTTTACTTGCCGGGATGAGCAGTGGTGGTGCGCTAGCTGCTGCCTTAAAATTGGCAAATGAATTAACAGAAGGTGTTATTGTCACAGTGGTTTGTGACAGGGGAGACAGGTATTTAAGTTCAGAATTATTTGGATAGACTTGATAAATATTTTCTTCATCTCTGTGCCCTTTTCAAAACATGAGTCAACTAGAAATTAAGAAAAATTCTAAGACATTAATTTAAAGAGCCTGATCGATGATTCTTTTTAAATCCGCTTCTGGCACTTCTTTTTGTTTGTCAGCTACCTCAATGAATTTATCGTAAACAATGTCAAGCTGATCTTTAGTCAACTCTTTCCCCATTAATTTTGCTTTATACGCCACCGCTGCTCTGCCAGAACGTGCAGTAAGTACAATAGCTGAAAGGTCACAACCAACATCTCTTGGGTCAATAATTTCGTAATTTTCTCTGTGCTTAATTACACCATCTTGATGAATTCCAGATGAATGTGCAAAAGCATTGTCGCCAACGATGGCTTTGTTTGCCTGAACAGCAAAATTCATTTTTTCACTAACCAATTTACTAGTTTCAGTAAGTAGTTTAGTGTTGATGTTGGTATGAACTCCCATTTCATGCTGAGTCTTAATAATCATAACCGATTCTTCCAATGAGGTGTTTCCAGCCCTTTCTCCAATACCGTTGATGGTACATTCAATTTGGCGAGCTCCATTTATTACACCATAAATAGCATTTGCTGTAGCTAAACCCAAATCATCATGACAATGTGTAGACAGTTTTGCCTTGTGGATTCCTTTGACGTTTTCCAACAAGTACTTTATTTTTTCACCATATTGGTGAGGTAAACAATAACCCGTTGTATCCGGAATGTTTAATACTGTCGCACCATTTGCTACAGCCACCTCACATACTTGAGCTAAATATTCATTATCTGTTCTACCAGCATCCTCTGCGTAAAACTCCACATCTTCCACGAATTTTTTTGCAGTTTTCACACACATCGCAGTTTTTTCAAGTACCTGCTCTTTGGACATCCTTAATTTATGCACTCTGTGGACTTCTGATGTTGCTAGACCAGTGTGAATCCTTCCTCTTTTAGCGTACTTTAATGCTTCTCCTGCTACAATAATGTCATTCTCTACTGCTCGCGATAATCCACAAATAATTGGTTCCGAAACTGATTTTGCAATATCAACAACCGATTGAAAATCACCAGGACTAGAAACTGGGAATCCCGCTTCTATCACATCAACTCCCAAGGCTTCTAATTGCCTTGCGATGACTATTTTTTCGTCTGTATTTAATTTACAACCTGGAACTTGCTCTCCGTCTCGTAACGTAGTATCGAATATGTCTACCTTTTCACTCATAATTTTTACATCTGTTATAATGCAGAACCAAAAGTAGCCCCGAAATGTTTCGTAAAAAAGCACAATATAAAAAGTGATACTATGTATAACGGTAAAAAATGCTACCTTTACCGAGCGTGTAATGTTGTATTCGCTTGTAAAACAACACATTAACGAATGTCTAAATAAGTAAATCACATTATGTCTAACAAGAATACAGACCAATTGTTTCAATTGATACAAAGTTTAACCAAAGGAGAAAAAAGGCAATTTAAGTTGCACGCAACACGTCATAAAGGTGGGGAAAATGCTAAGTTTTTAAAGCTGTTTGATTTATTAAACGGGATGGATAATTACGACGAGCAAAAAATCCTGAACAAGGAAAAATCTATTTCTTCTGATCAACTTCCTAACATTAAACAAAACTTGTACAAACAGTTGTTGCAGAGTTTGAGGACTTTACACAGTTCTACCGATATTGAACTTAAAATTCGTGAGGGAATTGATAACGCAACAATCTTGTATAACAGGTGTTTGTATCAGCAAAGTTACAAGACCATAGAAAAGGTAAAGGACGTCGCAAAGCGATTTGAAAAAAACATTTTGCTTTTGGAAATTCATGAGCTTGAAAAAAAGTTAATTTCCAAAATTGTGAAAAGGGACACTCCTGAAAAAATTGAAGCATTAATACCTGAAGGAGAAGAAATTAAAAAAAGAATATCCAATATCATTACTTTTTCAAGTTTGTCAACCAAATTATATGGATTATATACAAAGCTTGGATTTACTAGAAATTCTGCCGATTTTGAGATCGTGAATAGTTTTTTGTACTCGTCATTACCAGCTTTTAAAGAGGAGGACTTAAGTGTGGAAGAAAAGATGCATTTATTCAACGCCATGGTTGGGTATTATTCTTTTATTCAGGATTCTAGACGTGCTTATGATTATGCAGTTAAGTGGGTGTCATTGTTTGACGACAACCATGATTTAATTGAGTCTAAGCTTGAAATGTATATCACTTCAATTAACAACTTGCTTAACGCTCAATACAAATTAAGCAAGTACGAGGAATTCATTCAAACAAGTTTAAAGTTTGAGAACATCAAAAACGATACAGCATTAAATTTCACTGAAAACATTGACTTTTTGCTATTCAAATATTCATCAAAGCACAGCCTAGACAAGTATTTTATGTTGGGTGATTTTGATAAAGGCGTAGTTGAAACCGAGCAAATTATAGACAAATTCGAACAATATGAAAGCCAGTTGAATGACCATTCTAAACTGGTTTACTATTACAAGTTTGCGTGTATGTATTTTGGTGCGGACAAGCACAAGCAAGCAGTTCATTGGTTAAACAATATCATTAATGCTCGTGATGAAGATATCAGGAACGACGTATTGTGTTTTGCTCGTATCTTGAACTTGATATCTCATTACGAACTTAAAAATGAGGACTTAGTGGATTATTACATAAAAAGCACTTATCGATTTTTAGGAAAAAAAGATGATTTACATTATTACCAAAATAGGATATTGCGTTTCTTGAAACGATTGAATGTAATTCACACAAGCGATGAGCTTGTAAATGCATATAAAGAACTACGTGATCAGCTGATTCCACTTGAAACCAATCCATATGAAAAAAGAGCTTTCGTATATTTTGACATCATTTCATGGCTTGAAAGTAAAATTGAAAAACGTCAAGTAAAGGAAATTATCAAAGAAAAAGCATTGCGGAAAATTGCTAGTGCAACAGTCAAGGATGTGTGATGAATTTTCGTGAAAAGCATCTTGGTTTCAGTATATTTGCAACATGAAAAGAAAAGGGCCAATTGTGGTGGTTGTTTTTTCGCTGCTGATTGCTGTATTCATGGCATTTGTGTCTATGTTGCCCAATACGGTGGAATTAGAATCCAAGTATCAATTTAACCACTCACAGGAGCAGGTTGTTAGTTACTTGTCCACCTCTGAAAACTGGAAAAATTGGTTGTTTTATGTTCCTAAAACGCAAATGGAATATATTCAAAATGGTCCTGAAAAAGGAGGTGGTTCTGGATTTAAATGGTTCAACAGTCAAGAAGGTGATGGTGTTTTAGAAATAAAAAGTGTGCTAAAGAATAGTGTGATCTATGAACTAGTTACTGATGATGGAAATTTTCGAGAACGCGGAGTTTTTATAATTGAAGGGGACAACACAAATGCGCTTGTAACTTGGCAAGATACTTTGGATGTTTCAACTAATCTGTTTGCGAGATGGGCTGCCGATAATGAGGGGTTTACGGAAAGAATTAACAATAAAAACTTAACCACATTACATAAAATTGATTCCTTAATGAATCATTCAAATTAATTGAGGAGATGCAAAAAATTGGACAACAAATTCAAGTTGAAAGAAACAAGGAAAATGTAAAGGTGGAAGTATTTCCAAATCCTACTTCAAAAGACAAATTGACATTAAATTTTTGGATTATAGGATGGAGTTTGTGCGGACTAGCTGTACTTGCTCAATTGATATTTTATTCTGATGATTTCGAAAAGAAACACATAGCATTTTTGCTGATATACATGTCATTTTGGGCATACTTGGAATTTAAGGTGTTGTTTGCGTATCGGTGGAATAAAATAGGAAAAGAGCAGATTGAAATAAAAGATGGTAAATTTATTTACACAAAAGTAGTAGGGAAAAGAGGTTTCCCTTTTGAAGCTGATAAATCTTCCTTAAGTGATTTTTTGTACGAAGAAAGCACTGAAAAAGGGATTTGGAATGACATAAACAGAGCAGCTTGGATGGTTGGAGGAGAGGTGATTCAATTTAGGTCGGAAGATAAAGTAAGGCGTTTAGGGATGAAGCTTCCTAAAAAAGATGCAGTTAAATTGGCAGAATTGTTAAACAAATTCCTTAAAAAATAAGCATGCTTAATAATTTACATATTCAAAACTTCACTTTAATTGAGGATGCTAATATCAACTTCAAATCAGGGTTTTCCGTAATTACTGGTGAAACAGGTGCAGGTAAATCCATCATGTTAGACGCGCTAGGTCTGTTGCTTGGAAAGAGAGCCGACGTAGCCGTATTGCGAAACTCAGACAAAAAATGTGTGATCGAGGGAGAGTTTAACGTCGAAAACTACCAGCTGGAATCTTTTTTTGAGGACCTTGAAATGGAGTTTGAAGGCACCACGATCATACGACGTGAAATTGGTAAAAATGGCAAATCACGGGCTTTTGTAAATGACAGCCCAGTAGTGATATCCTCGCTTAAAAAGTTAGGTGAATCATTAATAGATGTACATTCTCAAAATGCTAATGCGATATTAAATTCGGCCTCGTTTTATTACGATCTATTGGACGGAGTTGCGGGTATTTTGAATGAGCGGGAAGATTATTTGAAGGATTTTAAGTTATATCAGAAGAAACAAAAAGAACTTACTGATAAAATTAACTCAACTGAAAAAGTGGCGCAGGAATTAGCTTTTAAGCAATTTCAGTTAAATGAATTACAAACGGCTCAAATTAAGCTGGGAGAACAAGATGAGTTGGAGCGGGAACTTAGTTTGCTAAGTAATGCTGAAGACATCAAATCAAAAGTGGAGGAAGTGAGTACTTTGATGCAATATTCGCAAGGTTCAGTATTGGAAAAAATTACAGGAGTACAGCAAAGTTTAGACTCGCTTTCGGAACTAGGTGATGACTTTTTAAACGTGTCAGAAAGAGTAAAATCGGCTGTGATTGAATTGCAAGATATTCAAGAAACAGTTCAGGATATAAGCAGATCAGTAGAAGTTAATCCTAGCAAACTGCAAGATGTTGATCAAAGGTTGGGTACTTTGTTTTCATTGGTAAAAAAATTCGGCGTTATTGATGCTGATGGATTGCTTGAAAAACAAGCTGAATTGGAAAAGGAAGTGCAGTTAGTGCTTGGTGGAGAAGATGCTCTTACAGAGCTTAAGAATGAGGTGAAATCACAGGAAAAAGCATGCTTTAAAAAAGCAACAGCTATTAGTAAAAAGCGAAGCGCAGCAACAAATATATTAGAAAAGGACATTTTGGATGATTTGATTTCCATGAACATGAAAAATTCAAATTTATGCATTGAGTTAGCAAAAGTGGATTTGAACCCGTACGGTTGTGATGAAGTTAACTTTAAGTTCAATGCTAACAAAGGAGGTGTTTTACAGCCTTTAAGTAAAGTGGCTAGTGGAGGCGAGTTTTCTCGTATCATGTTAAGTTTAAAACGCATATTGAGTTCAAAAAAGAACTTACCTACTATTTTATTTGATGAAATTGATACTGGTGTCTCTGGAGAAGTGGCTGATAAAATGGCTTTCATCATGAAAACAATGTCTTCCTATATGCAAGTGATTTCAATTACTCATTTACCTCAAATTGCATCAAAAGGAAACCATCACTATAAGGTTTTGAAAACTGATGTTAACGAAGTTACTCAGTCCCATATTGAGGAATTAGATGGCGATGATAGGGTTCAGGAAATTGCCCAAATGCTCAGCGGAAGCATGGTCAGTAAGGCTGCAATAACAAATGCAAAGGAGCTTTTAAGCACTTAAGTCAATTTTCACCTTTCATGATGACTTGTTACGACTCATCGTCGAAGGTCTTTATACCTAGCGCTGCTAAGAAATTTTGAAGAGAATTCATATTTTATGCTGTTGTGTGTTGCTTTTTTTTCGTGCCGCAAGTATTCCGACTCTATAATAATATAATGAAAAATGCAGTACTTGTCAAGTACTATTTGACACAATATTGAACCATGATATAGTATCAAAGCATAAGTAGTAACAGAGATATTGAGTGATGAAATTAATTATTTCAACTACATTCTCTCCACCATGTCACAACCCAGCAAACTCATTCCGTTTTGAAGGGTAGTTCCAATTTTTTCACTTAGCAATAAACGCATTTGCTTAATGGCTTCGTTTTCTTCTTTCAAGATAGGAGAAGCTGCGTAAAACTGGCTGTAATCCTTGGCTAAATCATAGCAATAATTTGCAATTATCGCTGGAGAATATTCCTTGGCAGCCACAGCTAAAGCTTTTGGATACTCGTTTAATTTGAATATCAATTGAGTTTCTTTTTCGCTCAAGCTGAGGTTGTCGATTTTTGATACATCAGCAGTTGCTCCATTTTTGACAATCACTGATTTAGTTCGCACATAGTTGAATAAAATAAAAGGTCCTGTGTTGCCATTAAAGTCAATGGACTCTTCAGGGTTAAAAATCATACCTTTTCGAGGATCTACTTTCAATATGAAATACTTCAAAGCAGACATGCCTACATTCTTGTTTATAGTTTTGATTTCTTCAGCTGTAAAGCCTGAAGTTTTTCCTTTTTCCTCTGTAGCTTTAGTGGCGGTGTCTACCATTTCTTGCATGATCTCATCTGCATCCACCACCGTTCCTTCTCTTGTTTTCATTCGTCCTGAAGGTAAGTCAACCATACCGTAGGATAAGTGGAATAAACCTTTATAAAAATCATAACCTAGTTTTTTCATGATCAGGAACAGCACCTTAAAGTGATAATCCTGCTCATTTGCCACTGTGTATATGATGCCATTCACATTGTAGTCGCTGTATCTTTCAATCGCTGTTCCAATGTCTTGGGTCATGTATACCGCTGTGCCATCTTTTCTAAGTACTAATTTTTCGTCTAGTCCATCTTCTGTCAAATCGCACCAAACTGAACCGTCCTCCCGTTTATAAAAAACTCCTTTACTAATTCCGTGCTCGACAGCTTTTTTACCTAATTTGTAAGTGTCTGATTCGTAGTATAATTTATCAAAATCTACTCCCATCGTTTTGTATGTCGGGACAAAACCATCATAAACCCATGAGTTCATTTTTTGCCACAAATCAGTCACTTCCTTATCACCATCTTCCCATGCTCTTAACATCGCGCTTGCTTCTTTAAATAGCGGAGCTTCCTGCATTGCTTGCTCTTTAGTCATACCCTCATTCGTCAGAACCTCGATCTCTTCTTTGTAATACTTGTCAAACATAACGTAGTAATTCCCTACAAAATGATCTCCCTTAATACCTGCGCTTTTAGGAGTTGCTCCGTTGGCATATTTTTGCCAAGCTAGCATGCTTTTACAAATGTGAACTCCACGGTCGTTAATGATTTGCGTTTTAATAACATTGTGACCATTTGCTTTCAAAATTTCAGCTACAGCATAGCCTAAAAAGTTATTTCGAAGATGTCCCAGGTGAAGTGGCTTATTACTGTTAGGGGAGGAGTATTCCACCATTAGGTTTTGAGGGTTCTCATTTTTTATGTTCTTTTCAGTACTTAAATTGAGAAGTGTATTTATCCAAGTGTCATGACTCAGAGTCAAGTTTAAAAAGCCTTTTACCACATTAAAATCAGAGATGAGAGCACAATTACTTTTTAAATTTCCCCCAAGCTCTTGAGCTGTTGCTTCAGGTGATTTTTTACTTAATTTCAAAAAAGGGAATACCACAAACGTGTATTCACCTTGAAATTCAGTTTTTGTTTTTTGAATTTGAACAGACTTAGAATTAATGTCTTGCCCATAGCAAGATTTTACCGCATTAATGAATTCGCTAGCAAGTTGATGTTCAATGTTCATGATATAAAATTTGACACAAAATTAAATGATTTCATCCCAAGAAGGTTCTTTTTTGATTTTAATTTTAAAAAAACGTAACAAACTGCATAAAAAATCAGTAGACAGATAAAATAACTCTGTCTTAAATTTGAAGTTAAGGCAAAATAAAATAAATTTAGGTTGTCAATTGAAGTAGTGTTTTTGCACTACTATAAAGAACGTGAAATGGCTAAAAAACAAGTAAAATATAAAGACTTTGCCGAAGCAAGGAAGTATGCAAAATCTTTGCATTTAAGTAGTAGGTATGATTGGGTGATATTAGCTCACGCAAAAAACACTTTACCTAAGGATATTCCTTCAAACCCAGACGAAGTATACAAGGAGTGGAAGAATTGGAAATACTTTTTAGGTTTTAATAATAAAACTCCATTTTTAAGCTTTACCGAAGCTCGTGTATTTGTTAAGGGATTAAAATTAAATGGTTTAAAGGAGTGGAAATCATATTGCAACTGGGATCCAGATGACATAGGACTAAAGCCAGCTAATATTCCCAGTTCACCTCACATTAATTACAAGGAAATTGGATGGACCGGATATTCAGATTTTTTAGGGTCTGACAATTCTAGTTTCAACAGTAAAGTATTCAGGGACTTTAGTTCAGCAAGAAAGTATTGTAGGGCATTGGGTTTGACTTCCAGTGGTCAATGGCTAGATTACTGTAAAGGAAAGATTGATGGATTACTTGAGAAACCGGACGATATCCCGTCAAACATTGCGAGACAGTATACAGGGAAGGGTTTTGATGGAATGAACGACTTCTTGAACACTGCCTATCATCGAAAAATTGCTAGGGCGAAAGCAAACAGGACATTTGAGGAATCAAAAAGGTTTGTGCATAGTTTAAAATTGAAAAATCTCATTGAGTGGAACTTGTTCATCAAGGGTGAGTTGGCACACAGAAAAAGAATGCCAAAGGATATACCAACTAACCCAATGTTGGTATACAAAGAAACTGGATGGTGTGGATATGGAGATTGGTTGGGTACGTACAATGTTCCTCCTTTTCAGATGGAGTTCAGAAGCTTTATAGAGGCGAGAAAATTTGTCAGAAAACTTGGTTTAAATTCTTCCACAGAGTGGATTGCATACTGTAAAGGTGAATATCCTAAATTGGCTGAAAAACCAGACGATATCCCGCACAGTGTGGCTAGGCATTATCAAGATAATGGATGGGTTAGCTACAAGGACTTTTTAATGGACGAGGAAAAACAGTCCACTTACAGTAAGTTTTTGTCTTACGAAGAAGCTAAGAAGTTTGTTAATGAATTAAAACTAAAAAACGTAATGCAATGGCAGCGATATTTGAAGGGTCAATTTCCAGAATTGCCTCCTAAACCAAAAAATATTCCTAGTAACCCTACAAGTATTTATCAGGGAAATGGTTGGGTAGGAATGGGTGATTGGCTTGACAATGGCGCTTTTCCTTATGCAAACAAGGATTACAGATCATTTAAAGATGCAAGGGTTTTCGTCCGGTCTTTAGGTTTAGTTACCAGTCAGGAATGGGTAGCGTATTGTCAAGGTGAAATGACAAACCTCCCTGAAAAGCCGATGGATATACCTGCTAATGTGGTGAAACAGTACGAGAAAAAGGGGTGGAAAGGTTTTAAAG
>JBLIBC010000037.1:0-14673 GCA_047632015.1 Glaciecola sp. | reverse complement strand
TCGTCATGATTTAAACAATTCAAACTCGTCTAGTTTTGATTTACCTATGGCACTGGGCATCAATGAAATTGGTATGCCCACAACTGATATCTCAAATACAAACAATCAACTTGTAACGGAAATTGATTCTAAATTTTGGAAGGGGGATTACGAAAGGTTTGGAACCAATGGAAATCTGGACGGAATGCTGCTACTGCCTAACACAGATGTTAAAAAAGTTTGGTTTCCCACAACTCAAAAAATAACAGTCGAGCCTTTTGAAGCTGAAATTGAAAATAACGGTACGTTATACAAGCTAAAGTTTCAGAGCGGAAAACTCAAAACTTCTGTTGCTTTATAATTATTGATTTAGTGCACAGGCTGTCCGTTAAATCAAGAACGACGATTAAGACTGATCTGTATAGTTGACATTAAGTAATGTTTCATTTATATAATTGAACTTGCAAAACCCAACATTAAAATTGCAATACCACAGCTTGAGAAAAGCTGAATGTACTAACTTTATCGCTCAGATTTAATTGAACATTCAATATGAAAAAAATTGCACTTACTATTTTGACAGTACTTTCCTTGATGGGGCCAGTTTTTGCTCAAACTGACAACAATGGAAATCCTGTTTTTAATTCGGTATCAACAAGTGAAAAATCGGTGAAGGATTTTTTATTGATCTCAAACTACTACACACTTGAAAATAATATTGACAGTAAGCTTTCTTCTGTTTTCATTTCAGAAAAACCCACTTTAAACCAAATTGAAAAAGCAGCAATTAACCTTGCGTCGGACTTTTTTATTTTAACTAAAGAAAGTAAAATTGTTGTGATGATTATGTTGCAAAGTGATCCCAAAAGGGAATTCATGACCATTGAGATGGCATCTGGCAAGAAAAAACAGTTTCCATGTAAATTGAAAGGTGACATTACGCAAAACAGGGCCGACGAAATAATTAAGGAAAAGTATGATACCTCTGCTTTCATTAAAGGTGGCAAGTTAACCTTTAATGGAAAAGAGTTTGACATCATTACGAACCAGGAAATTGAAGTTGCTGCACTAGCTTTAATCAAAAAAAAGAAGTTAAATAAAAAAAAAGCTTCGGACATGATGCTTCCGTCAAAAAAGGAAATGAAAAGTTACATCTTAGCGCAAACTAAAGAAGGTGCTGAGCTTGACTTTTTTACCGAAATAAAGGGGAATGAATACGATGCTGTGCAAGTAAAATCTGGAGTTTTTACCACAAAATTATCTATCGCTTTTTATAAGTGGGGTCGCGCATGTTTTGACATTGGAGTGAACACAATTGATGATGTTTATGAAATTTATGCAGAATTCAAACAAAAGGAATTAAACTCAAAAGAAAAGAGTTACATCAAAATGGGATTCAATAAAGAGTGGGAAAAATAGACCATATCTAAATGGAGATTAACCCGCTAAAAATTTAAACTATGATTAATAAATTTTTAAAAGCGAAACATTGGCAGTTGTTTGTGCTTCTTGTTGGATTGCCGTTAGTTTTTCAAGTGGTAGTAATGATCATTACATTTTTGGATGCTTTTGCTGGGAATGCTCCAGACTTGATGTCTTTAGGTAGTATGCTTGTGGTAATTCCAGTGCTGATGCTCGTGGGAATGGCAACCTTTTATGGTTGGTTTTGGTCGGTGGGTGTTGGTTTACAAAAGTTCATTCCCGATGAGGCTAAAATGAATGTGAAGCTTTTTAAAGTGTTCCTTGCTTTTCCGTTTGTATACATCATTGGAATTTTTAGTTGTGTGGCTTTGGTTTTCACTGATTTGATTGACTCGATGGACTTGATGTTTTTTATGGACATGGAAAATCCAAATGTTTCGCTAATTATAACGGCGGTATCAATCGTGTTGCTTCTTCATTTGTTCGCTATGTTTTGTAATTTCTACTGTCTTTACTTTGTTGCAAGAACTGTGAAAACTGCTGAACTCCAAAAGACAGTGAAGTTTGAAGAGTACATCGCTGAGTTTTTCTTGTTGTGGTTTTTCGCTGTTGGGGTATGGTTTATCCAACCTAAAGTTAATGAGTTTGTGGAAGATGATGACAAAAGTGAGACTAACCCGTCTAGTGATTAAAAAGCCACTAGTGAAAATTTTACTAACTTCATAACATGGGCTATAACTAGCCTGTAGCAAGTGAATTTTATGAAAGAAATCTTCTCCATATTTATATTGTATTGTGTCTCTTTTACTGGAGTAACGCAGACGCCCTCTGAAATAATTGCCTTAGTAAAATTGGATTCATTGGTTAAAACCGTGAGGGAGTTTTCGGGGGAGGACAGTTGTTCGGTAGGTGGAAATAAGATCAAGTTGATTAACAGGGTGAGTAATTCTGGAAATGACTTGGCAGCGGACTATTTGGTAGAACGATTAAATGCAATTGGAGTAACGGTGACTGATGATGTGTATTCGGCGTTAGGCCGAAATGTATACGCTACTCAATTAGGCACAGTACATCCGGACAGTATTGTAATGATTGGTTGTCACTATGATGCGGTCGCTGATTATTGCGCTGATGACAATGCTAGTGGTGTTGGAATATTATTGGAAGCAGCGAGAATATTATCTAAATATCAGTTCAAAAAAACCATTGTTTACGCTTTTTGGGATGAGGAGGAAATTGGATTATTGGGTTCCAAACACCATGCCTTGCAAGCTAATAGTCGTAGGGATAAAATCACAGCAGTACTAAACATTGACATGGCTGCGTATGACGCTAACAACGATGGTGTTTTTGACATTGATTTAAACACTAACACAGGGTCGGTAAAAATGAAAGACGATCTAATTGCTATAGATTTAGCAAACAATTTAAACATCACTCCAATGGTTGTTCAGCCGGGAACTGCTGACAGTGACCACTCTTCTTTTTGGAATTACGGATACGCTGGTGTTTTACTTGGAGAAAGTTGGGAAACAAATGACCAGAATAGCAAGTACCATACCGCGCAAGACAGAATTCATTTATTCAATTTGCCATATTACCATGAAATTGCAAAGCTTGCGATAGCTTATTTGGGACAGATAGCAGAATCTGTGTCAGGGGTTAGTGTTCAAAATACAGTAGTCCAACCTTTAAACGCCTATCTCAATCAGTCAACAAATAACTTACATGTGAATCTGCTTAGCTCATCAATTTTAAAACTAATTGATGTAAATGGACAATTGCTTATTGAGAAACAGTTGCCAAAAGGTCAATCAATTATAAACGTTGATGAATTCCAGCAGGGAATATATTTAGTTCAGACTTATGCTAATGAAGACCAAAAATTGTCGGAGATCAAAATCATCAAAAATTAGTTTATACGTTACATGTAATTTGCAGTAAAAGCATCCTCGATGTGATTAATCTCCACATTGGCACCTTCAATAATCACTGAAATAATATCAAACCGCACCTCAACATCAAGGTTTAAGTTTCTTAAATAAATGTCGGCAGCGTTGATCATGGACAGTTCTTTATCCTCATCTACAGCTTCTTCAGGGTTTCCAAACTCCAATGTACTTCGTGTTTTCACTTCGGTAAGTACAATCATTTCTCCTTGATCAGAAATTAAATCGACTTCGATTTTTCCGCAACGCCAGTTTTCCTCTAAAATGACATGACCTTTGTTAAGCAAAAATATTTTTGCTAACCTCTCTCCTTCTTTCCCTAGTTGATTATGCTTGGCCATGTAATATATATGCTAATTAGTTTGAGTGTATATCAGTAACTGTTTCGTAATTTTACAAAAAAATTACAAAACAATGGGAAGGCACGACAGAAATAGTGGAGGAAGAAGTGATAGAGGATCAACTAGTAAACCTAATTCCAACCGAGGCAGTAAAGATACTAGAGGAAGCAAGGACAGTAAGGGAAGAAAATCACATGGCGAATCAAGAGGTCATAGCCCAGTTAGAGCGTCCAAACCCGAAGACGATACACGAAGAGAAAGCTTCCGTGGTGGATCAGGAAGTAAAGGTCGTGTTGCACATGGTGGGAAAATAAAATTAACGCCAAAAGAGGAGGTTAAAAAAGACGATGGTTTGATTCGTTTAAACAGGTACATTGCCCACGCTGGTATATGTTCAAGAAGAGAAGCTGACACTTTAATTACTTCAGGAGTAATTTCTGTTAACGGAAAAGTCGTTACTGAACTTGGGACTAAGGTTAACAAAACCGATAAAATTAAATACGAGGATCAAACTTTGAAAAATGAGAAGTTGGTTTACTTTATATTAAATAAACCGAAGGATTTCATCACCACATCAGATGATCCAGACAAAAGAAGAACTGTCATGCAACTGATGAAAGGCGCATGCAAGGAAAGAATTTATCCTGTTGGAAGATTAGACAGGAACACAAGTGGTGTGCTGCTGTTTAGTAATGATGGAGATTTAACAAAAAAGCTTCTTCACCCTAAGCATTTGGTTAAAAAAATATACCATGTTTCTATTGACAAGTCCTTAAAACAGGATGATTTTAACAAATTGTCTGAAGGTTTTCAATTGGAAGATGGTTTCATCAAAGCTGACGAATTAGCCTATACAAGCATGGATACCAAAAAAGAAATTGGGTTAGAAATTCATTCTGGAAAAAACAGAATTGTTCGTAGGATGTTTGAATCTTTAGGCTACAAAGTATTGCGTTTGGATAGGGCCCTTTTTGCGGGATTAAGCAAAAAAGGTATGTCACGTGGACAGTACAGAGAGCTTACTGAACAAGAAGTCGGTTATTTAA
This sequence comes from Glaciecola sp., assembly GCA_047632015.1. Classification (GTDB taxonomy): domain Bacteria; phylum Bacteroidota; class Bacteroidia; order Flavobacteriales_C; genus JBLIAZ01. Next base: position 9,936 of record JBLIBC010000037.1, on the reverse strand, counting down.
AAATGCTAGGTTAATTTAAGGAAGTGTCACTTCACTTTCTTGCTTGAAAGAAAAATCAAATAAGTTTTTGTCAAGCATATGACTTGGTGAAATGTTTTTTAAGGCGTTGAACACCACTTCTTTTCGGTCTGGGTAATTTTCATCCCATTCGTTCATCATTTTTTTAAGTACTTGACGTTGCATTCCATCTTGAGAACCACATAAGTTACAAGGTATAATAGGGAACTTTTTAAAATCGGAATAAAATTCAATGTCTTTTTCCTTAGTATAAGCAAGCGGTCGGATTACTTTTAGCGCCTTGTCGTCTGTTTCATAAATAGGAGGCATGGTTTCCAGTTTTCCGCTAAAATACAAGTTCAAGAAAAAAGTTTCAAGGATGTCTTCGCGGTGATGACCTAATGCCACTTTATTACAACCCAACTCTTTTGCGGCTTGATACAATGTTCCTCTTCGTAGTCGTGAACATAAACTGCACATGGTTTTTCCTGCTGGCGTTTTATCAATAACTACTGAATAAGTATCTTTTTCCAGAATTTTAAAATTGACCCCTTTTTCCTTAAGATACTCAGGTAAGATATGCGTTGGATATCCTGGCTGTTTTTGATCAAGGTTGACAGCAATAATTTCAAAACTCAAGAGCGGTGTTGATTGCATGTGAATAAGCATTTCCAGCATGGTGTAACTGTCTTTTCCTCCCGACAAACACACCATAATTTTATCACCTTCTTCCACTATGGAAAAATCAGCATTTGCTTTCCAAACAGACTTTTTAATGTCTCTTTCTACTTTTTCGATGTTGAGTTCCTTAAAGTTGCTTTTCATACTTGTATAAATTAGAGTCATAAAAGTACTGCTTATCGATGAGGCTCGATATTTTTGGGCACAAAAAAAATCGCCTGACTAAAAGCGATTTTTTAAACTAATTTTAACACCTAACTTAACCTTGACTATATCATTAACGTATGTAAAGAGAATAAGGTTACAAAAAAACGAATCTTTTTTTTAATTAATTTTTAAAATCCTGATAATTCGATTTTGTAATGTATCTCTTTTACAATTTTATCGAGCGACTCAAGCGACTTAACCATGTATGAATCAGCACCTAACTCAAAACACTCTTTTGCTATATTTAAGTCTTCCTCGCCAGTAAGTACCAAGACAAAAATTTCTGAATTTGTTTTTTTAATTTGCTGCAACAGTTCTACTCCTTCTACTTTACTTTGATCATCTAGGTAAAAATCCATGATGACAATCTCAACTCCTTCTTTAATTTCTTCAAGAAATGTTTCGCTTTCTGTAAAACCTTTTATTGTGATGGTATCCTCATACATCAATTTAAGCTTCATCTTTAAGGTTTGTAAAAAACTCTTGTTATCCTCAACGATGAAAATCCTGGGCTTCTTTATTTCTTTTTTAAAACTAAATCCAAACATGTTATATGACTTTTTATAATGGCTTGACAATACTTACTATTTATATCGTACGTAAAAAATTCAAAAAGGATATGTTTTTTTTAACATTACCTATAAATTCGTCCACAGTAATGCAATACCTTAGTGCAAATTCCGTTTTGGACGCACCCATGAGCATGTTCACCCATGAAATGTAAACAAAAAATTCTTTCTATTACTCTTACTGCTTTACTAATGAGTAGTTTAATAAGTAAGACTACTGCTCAAACAGCTGTAATTCTGGAATGGACTAATCCCACAGTCGAAATTTTACCCGATTTAAAATCTGTTAAAAAATTATATTTCAAAAAAGCATTTTACAACGATGTAAATAATTCTGTTCCGGATTTTTACTGTTCTGATTATTTTTCAGGAAAAGTAAAAAGTGTTCAAGTTGAAAGCTCTAATGTGGTGACAAAAGAATTAACTGAAAGTGAATTGAAACTAATTAAGAAGGAGCAAGTTCCGTCGACACTTACTTTTAGACCCGTTATTAAGTATGTTGGACCAAAATCACTTGTTCAAATATTTGGAAATGCATTAATAAATAAAAATGGGAGAATCAGTAAAGTTATCTCATTTGAATATGTCATAAATCCTGAGTTTTCGACAAAAAGACAAAATAGACGAACTGGAGCAAGTCCTGGCACATCTGCTTTACAATCTGGTACGTGGTATAAAATTTCAGTAACTAAGACTGGTATTCACAAAATCAACAAAGATTTTTTTACTGCTATCGGAATTGACACTAAATCCTTTAACCCTAAAAATATTCGAATTTATGGTAATGGTACAGGAATGCTTCCTGAGAGCAACAAAACTAATATTGCTGAAACTTTGGACGAAGCTAATATTTTTGTTTACGGACAGGATGATGGGGTATTTAACAACAGTGATTACGTTTTATTTTACGGCGTAGGACCGCATGTATGGGACTACGATACAGCTTTAAGTTTCCACCAACATCGTAAACACCTTTACAGTGACACTGCTTATTACTTTTTAAATATTGACTTAGGTGCCGGAAAACGAATTGATTCAAAAGGTGAATCATCCGCCTCTATTAACTATAACGTGGGCACTTACGATTCAAGAGACTTTTACGAAGCTGATTATACCAATTTATTAAAAACAGGAAAAAAGTGGGTTGGTGAATATTTTGATTTAACGACTTCATATAAGCACAATTTTTCATTCCCAGGCTTAATAACCTCAACAGCCGTAAAAATTAAAGCGGAGTATGCGGTACGGTCATTTGTCACCAGCGGAAATAATTTGGGAATTACTGTGAACGGCAGCAACTTTCAATCAAAAAACAACATCAGTGCGGTGTCTTCACATTACACCAACCTTTACGCTCAGAAAGTATCAGTATTTGGTACAATGGATGTGGGCTCGTCATCACTGGATGTAACCAGTGTTTATAGTAAGCCACAAGCGTCCTCTGTAGCATGGCTGGATTTTATCACCATTAATGGTTCGAGCAGTTTGAGTTTTAGTAGTGGACAACTTGACTTTAGAAACTACAGTACAGTGCAAGCGGGAAATGTCAGCAGATTTAATATGAGTAGTGGTTCAGACTTGACTATTTGGGATGTTTCAGACCCATTAAATGTGCAAAACCAATCACATGCATTTAGTGCAGGATCTGCCTCGTTTACAGTGACTACCGAAACTTTAAAAGAATATGTAGCATTTGATGGAGCGTCTTATTTTACTCCAGGATATCATGGTAAAATAGCAAATCAAAACATTACAGCACACGTTAATAAAGCCTACATTTTGATATGCCCTCCAGAGTTTGTTGCTTTATCACAAGAGCTAGTAGATTTCCATCAAGCTCAAGATAACTTATCGGGAGCTGTTATAACTACTGACCAAATTTACAATGAGTTTTCAAGTGGCGCACAAGATGTAACCGCTATTCGAAATTACATGAGGTACTTGTACAACAACTCTAGTTCCAAACCAAAATATTTGATGCTTGTTGGTGACGGGTCTTATGACTACAAGTACAGGGTGTCTGGAAACACGAATTTCGTTCCAAGTTATCAAAGTGATGAGTCATTTCACCCACTTACCTCTTTTACTTCGGATGACTATTACGGCATCCTTGATGATTCAGTTTCAATACTCAATAACCTCGCTACCCTTGACATTGGAATAGGAAGAGCACCTGTAAAAAATACGACTGAACTTAAAGACTTCATCGAAAAGGTTAAGAATTACGTGGCTAGTGCTGGACAAAACACCAAGGAAAGTTGCACCACAACTCCTTCAATTAAAAATACGTTTGGGTCATGGAAAAACAACATCATGTTTGTAGCTGATGACGGGAGTGAATCAGACGGCTGGTCCAGTGATCATTTACTTCAAGCGGAATTAATTTTTGATCAAATAAATTTGATTGACAGCAGTTTTAACCAAAAGAAAGTGTACATGGATAGTTTTGAGAAAATCCCGTCAGCTTCGGGGGGGACTTATCCAGATGTAACACGTGAAATAAACACTAGAATGGATAGGGGTGTTTTAATTGTAAGTTATATTGGTCATGGTGGAGAGGCAGGATGGGCTGATGAAAGGGTGCTTGAAATTGACGATGTTTTATCTTGGAATCACTCTGATAGACTTCCCTTATTCTTAACAGCAACATGTGAATTTAGTCGTTTTGACGACCCAAGTAGAATAGCAGCAGGTGAACATGTTTTTTTAAATCCAGACGGCGGTGCAATTGCTTTAGTCACTACGGTTCGCTTAGTCTTTGGTGGGATTTCAAATAACATTGGATTTGCCATTAACTTTTTTAACAACGCACTTCCTAAGAAATTAGGCAATACTATTGGAGATGGTCTAGTTAGTACGAAAAATGAAAGTCCAATGGGAAGCAGTTACAACAAAAGAAAATTTGTACTGCTTGGCGATCCTGCTATTAAACTTGCTATTCCCCAATACAATGCGAAAACTACCATAATACTTGATGAACTTGGCGCTACTACCGACACTTTGAAAGCTTTGTCAAAAATTAAAGTAAAAGGTGAAGTACAAAACGAAGATGGTACTTTTGCCAGTGACTTTAACGGAGTTATATATCCCACTGTGTATGACGTACCTAAAAAAACTTTTACGTTGGATAACAATAACAAAGGAAGAGTTGATTCTTTTCTAATTCAAAACAACATATTATTTAAAGGGAAAGCAACAATAAGTGAAGGTAAATTTGAATATGAATTCATTGTTCCTAAGGACATTAGTTATTCTTATGGTGAAGGAAAAATTTCTTATTATTTAGCAAATACAGAACTCGAAGGATCAGGTTTTTCAACTGGATTTAGAATTGGTGGTACTTCGAGCAATTATGCTGAAGACAACAGCAGCCCAACCATAGAATTGTTCATGAATGATTCCAATTTTGTGAATGGTGGATTAACTAACGAAAGTCCCGTGCTTATTGCTAACATCAATGATGTCAGTGGTATTAACACAGCGGGAGCAGGCATTGGTCATGATATTACTGCCATAATCGACAACAACTCCAGTAATCAGATTGTAATGAATGAATATTACGAAGCTAAAATTGATGACTATACTGGAGGAACAGTCACGTACCCGTTGAGTGAATTGACGGAAGGACCTCATAATATTACAGTTAAAGCGTGGGACATTCACAATAATTCAGCAAGCCAAACAATGGATTTTATTGTGTCAAATTCAGCTGAGCTTGCTTTGAAACATGTGCTTAACTACCCTAATCCATTTAGTACAAATACTGATTTCTACTTTGAGCACAATCATGCTTGCAGTAGCATACAAGTACGAATTCAAGTGTTTACAGTGTCGGGGAAATTGGTAAAAACACTTACTCAAACAATATCAGGCAATGGTAACCTAAAAGGTAATGCAATCAACTGGGACGGTCGAGATGATTATGGTGATGTGTTAGGAAAAGGTGTTTATTTATACAAGTTAAAAGCCTTAACGAGTGACGGACTGTCTGCCGATAAAATTGAAAAGCTTGTTATCCTAAATTAAGTGCTTCTTAACTGCAATATTTTGTCAAACTATGCAGTTAATACTACACATTAATTATATTTGCCCACCATTTATAGCAGGAATGAAAATTACAATTCAAAAATACATTTTAACAGCACTTACAGTTGTTTTGGTTACTCAATCGTCACAGGCGCAAGATGCTGATGATCAACTGGAAAGAATTGGTTTAAACACTATAACAACAGCAGTTCCTTTTTTATTAATCACACCTGATTCTCGTTCAGGAGCAATGGGTGATGTAGGAGTTGCCACTACTCCAGATCCTATTAGCAGTTATTGGAACAATTCCAAAGCCGCATTTGCAGAGAAAGATATAGGTTTAGCGTTTTCATATGTACCATGGTTAAGGAGCATCGTTCCTGACATTAACTTAGTTTACTTGAGTGGTTATAAAAAAGTAAGTGAAAAAGGTGCATTGACAGCTGGGATGAGGTATTTTTCATTAGGTGAAATCAATTTCACTGACGAATCTGGAAATGCCATACAAACAGTTGAGCCTAAAGAATTTGCGTTTGATATGGGTTATGCTCATAAGTTGTCAGAGAAGTTTTCAGGTGGATTTAACTTAAGGTATGTAAACAGTAATTTAACTGGAGGCGTGTCTGTTGGTAGTGTGGAATCAAAACCGGCTAGAGCAATTGCAGCTGATATCAATGGTTATTATCAAAGTGATCTCACATTAGGTGATTATGACGCACAGTACACGTTTGGATTCAACATACAAAACATTGGAAACAGGGTTTCGTATAGTGAATCAGCAGAACTTGATTTTATTCCTATCAATTTAAAATTAGGTAATGGATTAAAACTAAATTTTGATGAATTCAATGAGTTAGGTATATACGTTGACATTAATAAGTTATTAGTGCCTACTCCTCCCGTATTTCTAAAAGACACTGCCGGCAACTTAATATTTGATGCTAATGGTGATCCTGAAATTGATAAAGGAAAAAATCCAGATGTAGCAGTTGGAACTGGAATGATTCAGTCCTTTTACGATTCTCCAGGAGGGTTTAGCGAAGAGTTTCAAGAAATTAATTGGAGCGTTGGTTTTGAATATTGGTATGATCAGCAGTTTGCCTTGAGGCTGGGATACTTTTACGAAAATCCAAACAAAGGAAATAGGCAATATTTAACAATGGGGATTGGAATTAAATACCAAATTTTTAACTTGGATTTTTCCTATTTAGTTCCTGTTGATCAACGAAACCCTTTGGAAAACACTTTAAGATTCACTCTTGCATTTGATCTTGTTTCGGCAAAGGAAAAGAAAGCAGGTAAAAAAAATTAACATGTCAATAAGGGTTGGATTCGGTTTTGATGTTCATCAATTGGTTGAAGGAAAAGACTTTTGGCTAGGTGGTATTAAAGTAGAACATTACAAAGGGGCCGTGGGACATTCAGATGCAGATGTACTAATTCATGCCATTTGCGATGCATTATTAGGAGCCGCTAATTTACGAGACATAGGGTTTCATTTTCCAGATACGTCAGCCAATTACAAAGGTATTGATAGTAAAATTCTTTTAAAAGATGTGATTGCACTATTGGAAAAAGAAGGTTATAAAATAGGTAACATTGACAGCACTATAAGCCTTCAAAAACCTAAAATAAATCCACACATTCCTGCAATGGTGAGTACCTTAAGTAAAGTGATGGGGATTTCTGAAAATCAATTATCAATTAAAGCAACGACCACCGAAAAACTGGGATATGTTGGAACAGAGGATGGCGTAAATTCACATGCTGTCGCTCTAATTGAAACAAAATAACACCATGTCTACATTCAATTACCAAAAAGCATTTCCTCTTCAAGGGGACAATACTGAGTATAAAAAAATATCTTCCGAACATGTTTCTACTGTTGAAATTGATGGAAGAGAAATATTAAAAATTAATCCTAAAGCAATTGAGCTTGTTGCAGAACAAGCGATGGCTGATGTATCATTTTATTTAAGAGCTGCTCACCTTGAAAAAGTAGCGAAAATACTAGACGATCCAGAATCCACAGACAACGATAGATTTGTAGCGTATACCTTACTGGAAAATGCTCAAACTGCTGCGGAAGGCGTATTACCTTCATGCCAAGACACTGGTACAGCAATCGTTATGGCAAAGAAAGGTGAGGATGTATACACTGGAATCGACGACGCTGAAGCTTTATCACAAGGAATTTACAACACTTTCAAAAACAGGAATTTACGTTACTCTCAAATTGTGCCAATGAGCATGTTTGAGGAAAAAAACACGGGCACTAACCTACCTGCTCAAATTGACATTTATGCTGAAAAAGGTGATGAATACAAATTCCTTTTTTTGGCAAAAGGTGGTGGTTCTGCAAATAAAACATACCTATACCAACAAACAAAAGCGCTACTTACTGAGGACGCTTTAACAAAGTTCATAACTGCAAAAATCAGGGATTTAGGAACGGCTGCTTGCCCTCCATATCATTTAGCGTTTGTAGTGGGTGGAACTTCGGCAGAGGCGAATTTAAAGTCTGTAAAATTAGCATCTGCAGGGTACTATGACGAATTACCAACTGAGGGCAACATGGGAGGTCAAGCATTCAGAGATGTAGAATGGGAAGAAAAGATCCAAAAAATTTGTCAAGAATCTGAAATTGGGGCTCAGTTTGGAGGAAAGTACTTTACTCATGATGTTAAGGTAATCAGGTTACCAAGACATGCTGCGTCTTGTCCAGTTGGAATTGGAGTTTCATGCTCAGCGGACAGAAACATAAAAGCAAAAATAACCAAAGAAGGAGTGTTTTTAGAGCAAATGGAAATGAACCCTGGTAGGTTACTTCCTGACACTCCTCCTCAGTTGGATAAGGCTGTTGAAATTGATTTGAATCAGCCTATAGAATTGGTTCAAAAAATACTGTCTCAATTTCCGATTAAAACCAGGTTAAATTTAAGCGGAACTTTAATTGTTGCGAGAGACTCAGCTCATGCTGAAATAAAAAAATTACTTGACGCTGGAAAACCAATGCCTGATTATTTTAAGAATCATCCTGTGTATTACGCTGGACCGGCTAAAAAACCAGAAGGATTACCGTCAGGATCATTTGGACCTACTACCGCTGGACGAATGGATTCATATGTTGATTCTTTTCAAGAACATGGTGGCTCCTTAGTCATGTTAGCTAAAGGTAACCGTTCACAGGAAGTAACTGATGCATGTAAAAAACACGGTGGATTTTACTTAGGTTCAATTGGGGGGCCGGCTGCAATCTTAGCCAAACAAAATATCAAATCAGTTGAAGTAATTGATTTTGCTGAGCTAGGAATGGAGGCTGTACGTAAAATTGAAGTGGAAAATTTCCCAGCCTTTATCATTTGTGATGATAAAGGAAATGACTTCTTCGCGGGTCTATAACGTTCAATTACAAGGAAACAATTTTCACCTCAACCCGCCGATTTTGCTGAGCTTCCCACTCTGTTTTAGGACTAGGATATCTCATCGCTGTATTGCTTTTCCCTATTGAATTAACTCTAGATTTATTAATTCCACGGTTGATTAAATAATCTTTTATTTTTTTTGCTCGATCACTTGACAACTGCATAAAATGCTCTTGCTTGTATTTTGTTGGACCATTCACATGACCTTCAATTAAGATGTTCACACTTTCATTGGTAGACAAAAACTGATACAATGAATCTAATTCCTGAGGGGTTTCTTTGTTTAAATAATCAGTTCTAGATGCCACAAACTGAACCATTTTCAACTGAAAGGTCATGCCTATTTCAAGGGTTTCACTAGGCGAATTCAAATCAAAAACCTTTTTTTTATTGTCAATTCCAAACCATTTTGACGTAATTTTTACTGTTTGACCATTCGCATGGATTTTCAATAGATACATTTTTTCTTGTTCAACAACAAGGTTCCTGTTAGGACTCAATTTTACTTTTGATAAACAGTTATCACATACGCATATTCCTTTATCCACAGTGACTTGCCATAACTCATCAGTAAGAACGGACAAACCAGTTCCAACATGTCTTGTGGGTTTCACTAACCCACTATCAATCCTGTTACAATCCGATAAAGGGTACATCGTATACTGCAATTGATTTCCTGTACTTGCAGATACTATGGTTAAGTTTAAAACAGCTCCTTTGGCTTTAAACTTTAACCATAAGTTTGGTTTAGCGACATTTATTACTTTGACTGAATCTTTTATAAACACAGCCTTATCACATGTTAACTGTGCGATTGTCAAGTTTGAAACAAAGATCAAGACTCCTAGTACGAATTTTAATTTCATGTTTTACTTTGTAACGGTTTAGAAGCTCTTTGGTTACAACTTCACCTTCCGACCTCTCAATTTCAATTTTTGTCCAGGTTGAATGGTATCATCCTTACCCATTCTATTTCTTTTTCTTATTGATTTCATGGTTACTGCAAACCTTTGCGAAATCCCATATAATGT